>CAZVGP010000016.1:5078-12631 GCA_964626715.1 uncultured Candidatus Saccharibacteria bacterium | reverse complement strand
TCATCATGCGGCTGCGGAAAGAAACCTTCACCATTACAACGAAGAGCAATGATCCGCGCAATATCGTCACCTCCGTCGACTTTGCGGTCAATGATTTCCTCGTCTCACAGATTAAAAACGCTTACCCAGCCGACTCCCTCTATAGCGAAGAGAGCGGTGGCACGCTCCGAGGGGGGAGAATGTGGGTCGTGGACCCCATTGACGGCTCTTCAAATTTCTCCCGTGCCATCCCACACTTTGCGGTGTGCCTCGGACTTCTGGAAGACGGCGTACCGGCAGCGGGCGCAGTATACAATCCGGCGACGCAAGAACTTTTCAGCTTCAAAAAAGGAATGGGAGCTTTTCTCAATGGAACACCTATCCATGTGTCAAAGATAGCCGACCTTTCCCAGGCGGGGGTTTTTCTTCACGCGGGGCGCAGGAAAGAGCTGTGGGACTGGGGAGCCGCCGGGTATCGTAAACTTTTTGAACACACGAACAAGGTCAGCAACTTCGCCGCATCGGCGCTTGATACCTGCTTCGTCGCCGCCGGCCGCATAGAGGCAAATATCTATGGCACGCTCACGACCATGGACATCGCCGCGGCTCTCGGCATCCTTGCCGAAGCGGGAGGCGTTGCGCTCACCGATACGGGTGAGCCGGTGAAACTCTCCACACAGCCGCAGAAGATATATGTCGCGAACAGCGAGCAGCTCGCGCAGAAACTGCGCGAGCTGCTGGGTTAGACTAGAGCACGACGAACGCTTTCTGGCGCTCTGTTTCTTCGGGAGAACGGAGAGAGTTGCGCATCGCGCGGTACCGCGCGATGCGCTCCGGCGGCACCGCCTCGTCTCGTACGAGATGCCCGAGAATCTCCCCCCACAGTACGATTCGCTCATGTGTCAGTATCCGAAGATTTCCTTCGGTCTTGGGAAGCGAACGCGCATAGAAGCCGAGCAGCAATCCCGCTTTATGTACCCGCATGAGCCGGAGCGACAGCGCGTCCCCTGCTCCGCGGTTTTCCGCGACGTAGCGTGAAAGAAGGTGCTCGAGATCCGGACTGTGAATGAGCATGAAGTTGAGGAACCGCGCCCACCCTTCGTACTTGTTGCCGAACCGCACCGCCGCATGATCGAGAAGATAGAGTGAGTGACCGGCGACACGCATGTTTTGAGGAGCGAAATCGGTATGCGTCAGGTAGCTTCCATGCCGGTCGATGGTCGTCACGTTCGCTGTGAGAAACGCTTCCGCGTCCGTGAGCGCGCCTTCCAGGGCTCCTCCGCCTTGAGCAGCACGAGCTGCCGCCGCAAACGCGCGAAACTCGCGGAGATACGTCTCCGCGGTCGCCAGCTCGAAAACGCCGCCTATCTCCCCGAGGTGCTCGTAGGTCGTGGCATGAAAGGATTCTTGCGCCTCGAATGCCTTGAGCGCAAGGAAAAACTGCTCCTCAAGAGGACGCCCGACGAACGGCCGCTCCTCCTCGATGAATTCGGTCACGAGGAGCGTGTATCCGTCTGTTTCCTCGAAATGAAGCTCCGCGGGCGCGAGAAGCGCTTCGTTCGTGAAGGACACGCGCGCCAAAACGTCCCGGGCCCGCTTCTCGCGCCGTATCTCTTCTCTGCCGGCAGGACGCTGACTCGCTTTGATGATGACCGGCCGAGCGTCGGAGACTCGCGTCCCCACCAACACGAGCTTGTCGGGGCTCATGAGGTAGCGCTCGCCCGAGATGTGCGGTTGGGCGGCGGCAAGGTGAAACCCTGCTGCCCCTGCCGCGTGTTCTATGGCAGGGAGCTCGGTCTGGGGATCCCGGGAGTCAGGAATTGTTGCCATGAGCATCGTATCGTATAGTAAAACACTATGAAAGTCATTGTGGTCACGGGAGCGGCGGGCTTCATCGGCAGCAATCTCGCCGAAGCGCTCCTCAAAAGCGGCGGGTACCGGCGGGTCGTGGGCATCGACAACTTCGACCCCCTGTACCCCGTCCGCTTCAAGAAAGAGAACGTGGCGGCGCTGCGCGCGCACAAGAAATTCTCATTCTACAAAGCGGACATCAGGAACGCTGCCGCGATGCAGAGGATTTTCGCGAAAGAGAAGCCGGAGGCAGTCGTGCACCTTGCCGCAAAAGCCGACACGCGCGGCGCGGTCATCGCGCCGCGCGAGTACCTCGCCACGAACATCGACGGCACTCTGAATCTCCTGGAATGCGCGCGGCAATACGGCGTCAAGAAATTCATCTTCGCTTCTTCCTCATCCGTATACGGCAACAATAACAAGGCTCCGTTTACGGAGGACGCAAACACTGACACTCCCCTTTCTCCCTACGGCGCAAGTAAAAAGGCCGGAGAGCTTCTCGCATACACCTACCACCACAACTTCGGCCTGCCGGTTGTGTGCATCCGCATCTTCAACGCCTACGGCCCCAGGATGCGCCCGGGCTTGGTGCTCTATCGGTGGGTCGAAGACATCCTTCGCGGGAAAACCGTCGAACTCTCCGGCAGGGGCACGCGCAAGCGCGACTACACCTACATCGACGACCTTGTGCGTGCGTTCATGCTCGCGCTCAAAAAGAACATCGGCTATGAAATCATCAACATCGGCAACTCACGTCCGGTCACCCTCAACAGGCTTTTAGCGGCGATTGAAAGAGCAACCGGCACAAAAGCGCAGGTGCGCTCCCGCCCAAGCCATCATGCGAGTGTCGAACTCACGCACGCTTCGACCGCGAAAGCAAAGCGCGTCCTCGGGTGGAAGCCGCGCGTCGGCATTACCGAGGGGGTCACAAACTTCGTCTCATGGTTTCGGCGCGAGCGATTTAAAAAAGCCCAGTAGCGTTGCGAGGTGGGCCTCCCAGGAGAATTTCTCCGCAAGAAGCCGTGTGCCGTTTTGTATCACGCGCTCACGGAGAACCGGGTCGTCAAAGTATCGAGCGATAGCCGCGGCAAGCCCGGCGTCATCGCCGGGCGTGACCAACAGTCCTGTCTTTCCGTCATATACCGCCTCGTTGGTTCCGGGAATGTCGGTCGCCACGGTCGGAATCTCCGCGGCAAAGCTCGTGAGGACGGTGTGTGGCAGGCCTTCGTAGGTCGAATTGAGGACGTAGACGGCAGAATTTTTCCGGAGCTGCCAGGTCTCAGCGCGCGAAATCCTGCCGAGAAAATCAACACGGTCCGTGATGCCGGAATCAGCTGCAAGCTTTTTGAGCGACTCAAGCTCAGGCCCGTCGCCTGCAACGACCAGCCGCACGTCGGGATAGCGTTTCGTGAGAAGCGCGAGCGCGCGGATGATGCCATCGACGCCTTTCCACCGTGTGAGCCGCGCAGTCGTCGCAATCTGATGCGGAATTCGTCTCGCCTTGAAAGGCGTGATTTCAACCCCTTCGGCTGCATTGTAATTCACGACCGCGCGCTCGGGCCGGACGCGGTAGGTTCTGACGAGCATATCCCTGAGGTACGCTGACGGGGTCGTCACGAGAGAAGCCCTCCGGAGCACGAACCCCTGAAGCGCCATCATGAGGCGGATTACAAGCGACCCCTCTGGTGCCTCCAAAAATTCTTCCAAGCGCTTCGTGGTCGCCCGGCGCTGGGTGGCGCGCTCCCACGCTTCGTCCCCAACGAATTTCAAAACGACCGGAATGCCTCGCAGAGCGCTCACAATGACTGCCGGAAGCCCTGCCGCCATGGCGTTCTGCACATAGATGATGTCGGCGCCGCGCGCCGCGCCAAGGAGCGTGAAAAAGTATTTCGCGAGCCGTACCGGAAGCGGACGGCGTTTGCTCACCGTCAGAAGAGCGGTGCCGGGAATGTGTTCGGATGTACTTGCATATGCGACGATGACTAGTTCGTGGCTCCCCCGCAACCGCTCCGCGAGTTCTTTGGTATACGTCGCAGGACCGCCGATTTCGGGCGGATAGACGGGAGTCGCGAGAACGATTTTCATGGCTCGTACTGTAGCACGAATCGTTTTTACGATGTGTTTCCTATATGACATACTGATTCCGGCATGCGACTACTTATCTGTACTCAGACAATCGACCGGAAGGATCCGGCGCTTGGATTTTTCGTGCGTTGGGTGGAAGAGCTATCCAAGCGCACCGAGCATATAGAAGTCATATGCCTGAAAAAAGGAGAGTACGAGCTGCCGCAAAACGTCCGCGTGCATTCTCTGGGAAAGGAGCTCGGCCCTGTAGGCCGGGTGCGTTATGCGCTGCGCTTCTATCGGCACCTTTTCGCCCTGCATGGTCATTACGATGCGGTGTTCGTCCATATGAACCAAGAGTACGTGCTCCTCGGAGGACTTTTCTGGAAGCTTGCTGGTAAGCGGATATATCTATGGCGGAACCACTACGAAGGAAATGTCTTCACCGACATCGCCGCTCTTTTATGCGACAAGGTATTCTGCACCTCTAAGTTTTCTTATACTGCTAAATATTTGAAGACCGTGATCATGCCGGTCGGCGTAGACATCAAATCCGTCCGCTTGGATGTGCCTGTCGCGCGAATTCCAAACTCCATACTTTTCTTGGGACGCCTCGACCCTTCCAAACGCCCCGATGTGCTCCTGACCGCGCTCGCCCGTTTGGCGAATGAGGGACTCACCTGCACGGCAACGTTCGCAGGCGGACCAACCGACCCCGATTCCTCCTATCCCGCAGAGCTTCAAGCCAAGGCACGGGAACTTAGCATCGCGGAGCGCGTGTCGTTCGTCGGAGCGGTCCCGAACACCGAGACCTTTCGCTACTACCGTTCGCATGAGCTCTTCGTGAATGTGAGCAGAAGCGGGATGCTCGACAAGACCACCTTCAAGGCGATCGCTTCGGGATGCCTCGTCCTTTCTTCGAGTCAGGACCTCGCCGAGATGATACCCCCGTCTTTTATCTATGTTGATGGCGACGCCGCGGACTTAGCGCGGGGAATAACTTCCCTTCTCAATCTTCCACCCCGGGAGAAGCGCGCCGTAGCTCTCGAGCTCCAAAATGCCATAGCGCAGCAGGGTTTGACGGTGCTTGCCGAGCGCCTCACTGCTGAGATGGCGCACTAGTCCCGCCGGAGCGCACCCACTCAAGCTCGCTCCCAATGATAGTCTCAAAATCGTCGAAACGAGGTCTCCATTCCAAGACTTCGCGTGCGCGAGTCGCATCAGCAACAAGTGCAGCGGGATCACCGGGACGCCGTGGCGCTTCTTCTACCTTGAAATCGCGGCCAGAGACACGCTTGACGGCCTCCACCACTTCCCTGACCGAGTAGCCGTGCCCGTAGCCGACATTGCAGACGAGTGAGGATCCGCCGCGACGCAGATGCGCGAGCGCATCAAGGTGCGCTCGCGCGATGTCCCCCACATAAATGTAGTCTCGCACACAGGTTCCGTCTTTTGTCGGGTAATCGGTGCCAAAAATCTTAAGCGATGGGGCAAGGCCGAGCGCCGCTCGGACTGCGGTACGGATGAGATGCGTGGGCTCCTGCTTGAGCGAATAGCCTCCTCCGGCAACATTGAAGTATCGGAGTGCGATGGTACGTACCCCTGCCTCAATCGAGATCGCCGCCAATGCCTCCTCGGCCATGAGCTTCGATTTCCCGTAGGGGTTCACCGGAACAGCGGGTGTGTCCTCCGGTACGGGAATAGCGTCGGGGTTTCCGTAGACTGCTGCGCTCGATGAAAAGATCACAGGTATGCTGCGGCGTACAGCGCACGCGAACAGACGCTCAGATTTCCGAGCGTTATTCTCGTAGTACAGCTCGGGGTTTTTGACTGATTCCTCTACGTCAACGTACGCCGCAAGATGCATGACGACGCTTACCTCGTGCTCGTTCATGAGGCTCGTCAGGAGTTCGGTGTCACCCGTGTCGGCATGGACGAACTGTGCTCCACGCGGCACCAACGCGCGCTCACCGCGCGAGAGGTCATCGAGCCCAACGACCGGTTCTCCGGCCGAGAGCAGAAGACGTGCGACATGGCTCCCGATATAACCGGCAACACCGGTAACAAGAACGGCGTTCATCGGCTTGCCCATACGAGGAATATCTTTATGGTGCGGAGCACGATCTCCATATCGAGCACGAACGAGCGGTGCTTCAGATAATAGAGATCGTACGAAAGTTTGTTCTTTGTCGCTTCGACATCAAGCTTGAATTTCGGCGGCGAGGCGTGCTTAATCTGCGCCCAGCCGGAGATGCCCGGTTGGATGAGGTGTCGCGTTTCATAGTATGGAATCTCACGGCTGTATTCCGCAACAAAGTGCGGAATTTCTGGGCGCGGGCCAATAAGCGAAAGATCGCCGCGAAGGACGTTCCAGAACTGTGGTATCTCGTCAATCTGGCTTTTTCTGAGAAACACACCGAACCGCGTGATGCGGTTCTGTTCTTTCTTTTCCGGATCCTCACCATCATCGAAAAGCATAGTGCGGAATTTGATGATGGCAATCTCGCGGCCGTCCTTGCCGACCCGTTTCTGGAAGATGAACGGCTTCCCGCCGCCGGCAATGAGAATCAAAGCAACCGCAAGAACGATGGGCGAAAATGTTACCAGCGCGAGCGCGGAGAGGATGAGATCGGTCAAGCGTTTGAAGGCGTCGTAGACAATCGTGGGCGTCCGCGCCTGCGCCTCGACAAACCACTGCCGGTCTATAAGCGGAAGCGCGACTCGGCCGAACAAGTCCTCGTAGAGGTTTTCAAGATCAATGAATTGCATCCCCGAGAGCATGAGTGTGTCCCAGCGCACGGAACGCGCTGATGCCAAGAGAAGCGAAAATGGCAAGACGACAACCGACGCTGCGGTCTTCTCGACTGCCGTGAGGATTTTCTCCTGCAGTGCCTGCGCCGGGAAGCCATGCGTGTCGATATGATCGGCGAAACGGATCGAGTAGCGGGTGTTGTTATTTACTTCGCGTAGTACTTCCGCTGATACAGCTCCTTCCCCAACCAGAAGCGCCGGGGCCGGCGCGCTTACGGAGAGAAGCGGGAAAAAATACAGCCGCCACGCGGAAACGAGCGCTGTCGAGAAAAAGAGATAGATGAAGAGATTCGTTTTCGGCTGGATGCCGAAATAGGGCACGAGGAAAAAGAAAACAGCCCCGACGACGACGTTCGCGATCTGCGCATAAAAGACGGTCGTGGGAAGCTTCGATTTGACGATGAGCGTGTGCTTCTCGTAGAGGCCCGCGATGAGAAACACCGCGGCAGACAGGAGGAAGAGAAACGAAAACGGGACGAGGTGGGTAGAGAAGAGCGTCCATGAAGGGAATGCCGCGTAGCGCAGGAGGAGCGTCGCCCACAGGGAAACGATAAGGAAACAGAGATCCCCTATGAAAAGAACGAGGGCTTCTCGACGAAAACTGACCGGCATGTAGTGCCACAATACTACACGAGGGAGAGGCATCCGCAAAACCCCGTTACCACTACTTGGCGTCAGAGCTGTATGCATACTTTGTACTGTGTGTTGAATACTATTCGTTTTGTCGCACGATGTATGTTATGAAATATATTTGCGAAGCTCCATCATGCATAACGCCAAGTTGTGGTACGGGGCAAGGTGCGCATCTCCTTGATACCATGGAGAGCGGAGCAGAGTTTCAATATGAA
>CAZVGP010000016.1:0-4978 GCA_964626715.1 uncultured Candidatus Saccharibacteria bacterium | reverse complement strand
GCGCATCTCCTTGATACCATGGAGAGCGGAGCAGAGTTTCAATATGAACCCCGTTGTAGAATTTGGCGTTGCGGTTTTTATGCCCTTGGCGGAAGTCGCAACATACTTCAAAAATAACTGACTATGAGATCGTTTTCCGGCTCCAGTAAAACCCGCGTGGGGCATAACGCCAAACTTCACAACGGGGTAAAAAAAAAGAAACTACTTTTTGTCATCACAAAATCCGACTGGGGCGGCGCGGGGCGCTACGTTTTCGATCTTGCAACCGCGCTTCAGAACGACTACGACATTGTGGTCGCCTCAGGTGGCGAAGGGCCACTGGTTGTGAAGCTCCGCGCAGCGGGCATCCGCACCATTCCGATTCCTTCGCTTGGCCGTGACATACACGCAGGAAGCGACAGCAGGGCATTCTTTAATCTCTTCGCTATCTTCAGAAAGGAGAAACCGGACATTGTGCATCTGAATTCATCGAAAGCCGGGGGCCTCGGAGCACTTGCCGCACGGCTTGCCGGCGCACCCAAGATTGTCTATACCGTGCATGGGTGGGCTTATAACGAGCCGGTTTCGGGGCTCTCGAAGCTTTTCCGCTGGGCCGCATCGCTCGCGACGATTATCATGAGCCACCGAGTCATTACCGTATCGGATTTCGACCGCGTGCACTCGCCGCTTTCCCTTGAGACAACGACGGTTCATAACGGTCTTACGGTGCCGGCATTTCTTCCGCGCGCTCGCGCGCGCAAACAAATCGGAGAGAGAACGGGGATACCGGACACTGCGCTCCTCGTCGGAACCATCGCCGAACTCAACGCGAACAAGGGCGTCGATATCCTGATCGAGGCATTTGCCACAACCGAAGAAGGGCGCCTCGCCATCATCGGCGAGGGCGAAGACCGCGGGAAACTCGAACAACTCATCGCACGGCTGCGACTCGGAAAGCGAGCACATCTCCTCGGATTCATCGATGACGCGGCAGCGCTCCTCAAAGCGTTCGACATTTTCGTACTCGCCTCTCGAAAGGAGGGACTGCCCTATACAATTCTTGAGGCGGGAGAGGCAGAGGTGCCGGTCATTGCCAGTACCGTCGGCGGGATTCCTGAAATTATAGACGATCAGCTCTCGGGAATCCTCGTGCCTGCATACGATACGGATGCCCTTGCCGAAGCCATCGGTGAGCTTGCAAAGAGCCCGGGAACGCGTGCGCACTACGCCGCGCGACTGAAGGAAAAAGTCGCGCGGCGCTTTGCGCTTCGCGGGATGGTCAAAAAGACTATCGAAGTATACGAATCAGAAAATAGCTAAGACAGGCCGATGAGCCATGTCGTTCGACCTCATATCTCGCTCTCAATTCTACGGCATTCACGATTCCCAAAAAAGCATACGAGCGAGCACTTCAGCCTGGATCGAATGTTTGAAGCTATCCATAAATTCATTAATCTGATTGTTTTTCAACCAGAACTGCCCGGAATTCTCGACTCCAGTGAGTCGTGGGCGGACAGTATGCCCGAGCGAACTCTTCCTCCTCAGATACCCAAAATATGCAGGGCGAGAAACCAAGATTTTCTGTCTTGGAATTTAAGAAGAAGAAGTATTTACCATCCTTCAATTCTGTTGGGGCTTTGTGGGGATTTTTATAGGCCCATTCCATATATTCGTCACCGGCAATATCATACTTAGGATAGTGCTTACTGAGAAAAGTTTTAACAGCGTGATGTGTCTGCTCTTTATATTTCAATTTCTTGAATGCAGGCTCTGCGTGAGGGTTTATGATCTTGATTATACGGACCGGTTCTAACTCATGCACATCCGAAAAGCTCCTTTTTGTTTCAAGAATACTTCTGCCAGTCATATTCAAATTATAAATTTAAAAATCCATTTTTGTCAAACTCTTGCGACTTCAGATACCCTTGCCAAGAACACAGATTCTCGAGATTAGAATCGGGGCGCACAGTTTTGCGTTGAAATTCTCACCACTGAAAGCAAAACCCGATAAACGAGAAACTCTCCTTAGGCTATCCCTACCACTTCGTGGCGCTCGGGCTCGTGCACCGCTCTTCCGTAGCGACGCATCGCGTTCACGATCCCGAGAATCGCGTATCCGGTCACGAGATGCGAACCGCCATAGCTCATAAAGGGCATCGTGACACCGGTTACCGGCAGAAGCCCGACATTCATGCCGACGTGTATCGTCGCGTGGATGACAAAAAGCGCCGCAGCTCCGAGGGCGAAGAGCGACTCGAAATTCGTGGCGCCTTGCCCTGCATTCGCGACAAGACGGTATATAAGGACGCCGAATATGGCGATTAAGATAAGCGTGCCGAGAAGACCCCACTCTTCCGCAAATGACGCAAAGATGAAGTCTGTTTCGTGCTCGGGCAGGAACTGGAGGCGCGATTGCGTGCCGTAGCCGATGCCTTTCCCCCACAGGCCTCCGGAGCCAACTGCAACGGTCGACTGGAAAGCGTTATAGCCGGCACCGGAGATATCCGCTAAGGGATGCAAAAAGCTGACAATGCGGGCTTTCTGGTATGGCGCAAAGGCGAAAAACCACAAAAACGAAACTGCGGCAATGCCCGCAACAATAAGGAGCGCGAGCCGGCGGAACGGGATCCCCGCAATGAGGACCATCGCGACCCACAGCGCCGCCACGATGACCGCGTCGCCGAAATCCGGCTGCAGGAACACAAAGAGAAAGACGAGAAACGCGTACGCGCCGGAGACGAGGATGTGCCGTATCTGCGCGATCTCGATGTGGCGGCGCGAGAAATATTTCGCAAGGACGATGATAAGCCCGAGTTCCGCAACATCAACCGGCTGAACTGCGAACGCGCCGAGCGAGAACCAGCTCCGTGCTCCATTGACGGGCGACCCGGCGACAAATAAGAGAATAAGGAACAGCAGTGCGGCGACGTATACCAAAATAACGACCGAGGTCCTTCGGAGAAAATGAAAATCAAGAAAATTCAGAAGAAAAAATACCGCAACGCCCACAACGAGCCAGACGACCTGATGCGCCGCAAGGGCGCTTGACGCGTTGAAGCCGTAGATACTGGTGAGGCCCGCAAGTGAAAGCAAGACTGCGCTCCCGAGCATGAGCCAATCGGTCTCGCGGATGGTCGGCATTGTTTCATTGTACAGTCGCCGTCGCAACCTTCAACGCGTGTTGAGCCCGCCGAAGGTCGCTATGGCGACCGAAGACGGGGAACGAGGTCTATGCGAATGACGGGCGCGGTAAAGGGCTCTTGCCACGTGAACGTGATATCCCGCTCACCCCGCGCGGGAAAATCGGCAACAACCGTTTGCGAAGCGTTCACGAGGTTGCCGTTCGCATCATAGAGAAGCGCCGTCACGGTCGCTTCCGGTATGGAAAGCGGCGTCATGTTCGTGATATGCGCGGTGAGGCGGAGCGAACTCTCTACATCAGCGGGCGCGCTCTGCTTGCTGACACTTATGAGCGGCGCACCTTCCGGTTTCATCTTCTCCCATGTTGCCGGACCGAATGTGACGAACGTGCTCACGGGAACCCGGTTCCCGGTCACGATGTCTCCCTCAAAAAGCGGCGCGACTTCTCCGGCACCGAGATACATCGTCCCGCTTCTTTCGGCAACCAAGACGTTATTGTTGTCGTATAAAGAAAACGTGTACGGCAGAGAAACCGTGCCGGCATCAGTGAGAGGATTTTTCACCAGCGCGACCGCATGGTAGACGCCGGGACCCGCTTGAACCGCCCGTGTCCAGAGAGCCGAAACCCGAGGCACGGCGCAGAGCTTTTGGCACGAGCCGCCGCAGTCGATTCCTGTTTCATCTTGATTTTGTATGCCATCAAAGCACGTTGCCTGATGATAGAAAAACGCGAACCACACGCCGGTAAGCACGAGCCCGAGAGCGATAAAAATAGCAAGCGCGTACAAAAACTGTCTCCGAAACGCCCAGTTCATGAGAACAGTGTACAGTGTGCAGTTTTCAGTGAACAGTTTTAGAGGGGAAAACAAAACCCGCCCGAAGGCGGCTTCTCATTGAGACCTTTGTTCCGGCGGCTGCCTACTCCTCCTTACAGGAGCGAGTGAGGAGCAACGCAAAAGCTTGCTTTTATGTTGTCCGAACGAAGCTTCTGGAAAGTTTCTTTACAGGAGCAGTACACCTTTTGGATATTTTGCTTCGTGAAACTCGCAAACTATCTCAAAAGGTTTGAGAAACGCTCTGATTAAGCACATTGTTTTGGCGGCTGCCTACTCTCCCCTTTCGAGTACCATCGGCTCTTGTGGGCTTGACTGCCGTGTTCGGAATGGGAACGGGTATTTCCCCACTGACAAGCCACCAAAACAATACGCTCAATTTTTCCGCGTCAGTCCGCGTATGTTCCGCGAAATTCCGCGTTGGCTTCATCACAACGAAAACACTGAGCATAATATGCGAATCGCATAACGCGTAGCGTGTAACGCATAAGAATTTCTGCGTTGCGCGCTCTACGCTGTGCGTTCCGCTCGTTAGTGGCTTCCATGCTTCCCCGCAGAAGATCGGCGAATTAGTACCCTTCGGCTCAATGCATTACTGCATGTACACCTCGGGCCTATCAACGTGATCATCTTTCACGGGCCTTATCGATTCCTCATCTTGAAGGAGGCTTCCCGCTTAGATGCTTTCAGCGGTTATCCTGTCCCGACATAGCTACCCTGCAATGCCGCGGGCGCGACAACAGGCAGACCAGAGGTCAGTTCGTGGAGGTCCTCTCGTACTATCCACGACTCTTCTCAAGAATCAACGCTCATAGTAGATAGGAGACCAACCTGTCTCACGCAAATGTAGCCACTCGCCACTAGTAATTAGCCACTAGGGTAGTGACGCCGCCGTTGCCGGCGGGATCGGACTATGTCTTCCCTTTCGGGGTTAGCGTTTAGTCTCTGAGGATCCCAGTATTACTGGTTTCCTGCCTGTTGTCCGATCTTTCGGATTTCAGGCATACAGCTAACTTCTTCATTCT
>CAZVGP010000015.1:8063-12917 GCA_964626715.1 uncultured Candidatus Saccharibacteria bacterium | reverse complement strand
CGTTCGGCGAAAAACGCGAGGTCGCGCTCCGCGTTTTTCAGTCGATCGCGGATGTGCTCTTCGGTCTCGCGTCCGCGCGCGCGAAGGCGATGCAGGAGCTGGCTTAATTTCGCGCGCTTGCTCCGCCCCGGAGGAAGAAGACCGAAGGAAAGAATAGAGCGGCGGCCATAATAATGGGCGAGGCCCTCGAGGAGATGCATCTCGGTGATAACGATTGGCAATTTACCTTTGCTCCAGATCGCTTCGACATCCGCTCTGCGATAGCCATACTGCCTCTGCTCGTTTGCGGAAGGGATATGCGTTGCAGAAACGATAGAACCCGCGCGCAGGAGGCGGTCAAATTCTTTCGGTGTCGTGTACACGTATTCACCCTCGTCGCCGGATTTCGGGTCACGTGTGGTGAGGATAGGCACCTTTGCGGCATACTCGGAGCACGCCTGCGTCAGCATCCTGCTCACGGTCGATTTGCCGACGCCCGAGGGGCCCGTGAGCGCGAGAATGTAGCCGGGAAATTTTTGCGGGGCAGGGATGTTTGTAAGGGCTTCGTATGCGACTTCGTAGACCCGCAGACCCTTCTCGGTGACGTGCGAGAGGCGCATGCGCGGGCGCACGCCCTGTCCGATGAAGGGCGCCTCGGCAAGGAGGGGACCAAGGACCCGTCGTCCGTTTTCAAGCTCAATGAGGCCGATCGTTCGAGGTCTCACCCCAAACCGCGCGGGTGGATGTGTGAGCGTCGTGAATGACACGACAACGCCGGGAAGGAATCTTTCCCGCTCGCGCTTGAGGGCTCGATGGACAATAGGTGCGGAGTTGTTCATGCGTTGAGGTTTTTCAGGATATGAATGCCGCAGCTCGCCGCAGCTCCGCCGAAGTTGTGGGCGAGGCCGTATGGGGCCGATTCACGTTCGAGGTCTTTGCCCACTTCGATCAACTGCTTGATTCCTGTTGCCGCAATCGGGTGGCCGCAGGCTTTGAGGCCGCCGCTCATGTTGAGAAAAAGCGGCGTGCGCCCCGCGTAGAGATCCTCGTAGATTTTGATCCCTTGGCCCTGCTCTGCGAATCCGAGATCCTCCATGTTGATGACCGCGGCAATCGAGAAGCAATCATGCGTTTCGATCGCTGTGATATCGCTCCGTTCGATATCCGCTTCGAGGAGGGCGCGCCTCATCGCTTCGCGTGTTGCGGGGAAACTCACGATGGTCGGGCGTTCCGTTATGCTCAGCACATCGCTTGCCACCTGACTTGCGGCGATGCGCATCGGACTTTGATGCACCGTCGAGAGAATGCATGCCGCGGCTCCGTCGCTGATCGGCGAACAATCCAAAAGGCGCAACGGATCAGATACCATCGGACTCGCCGTTACTGCTTCCGGTGAAAGTTCCTGCTGGAATTGCGCGAAGGGATTTTCCGCCGCGTTCCTGTGGTGCGTTGCGCTCACGATGCTGAGCTGCTCGCGCGTGAGGCCGAATTCGTGCATGTAGCGCTTGGCGATGAGACCAAAAATACCCGGGAACGTGAGCCCCGAGGGAGCGTCGAGCTCGCTGTCGGCGGCTCCCATGAGCGCCTGCGAAATGGCATCTGCCGAGGCATCGGTCATTTTCTCCGCGCCGAGGACGAGCACGGTTTTCGCGCGCCCGCTCTCCAGAAACGCGCAGGCCGTGTGGAGCGCCACGGCGCCTGATCCGCAGGCCGACTCGACGCGCAGCGCCGGCGGATGGTGGGGCAGAAGCGATGAGGCAAGCGCACCGAGGCCTGCTTGGTTGTTCGTCACTTCGGCAAGCATGTTTGCGACAACGACCAAATCGATATCGAGCGCATTCAAGCCCGATGACTGCAGGGCCGCTTCGAGCGCCTCATCCATGAGATCGCGGAGGCTTTTCTCCCACCACTCACCAAAACGCGTGAGTCCGGAGCCGACGAGAAAGATATCAGGTTTCATTTGGTTACGTGGAGAGCACGCCGGAGTGTTCGAGGTATTCGCTGTACTCCAAGTAGGTATGGGTGCGTTCGTCCGCGGGGAGCGGTTTTCCGTTCTTCAGCATGGTCATGAGAAACGCGTCGCACCCCGAACCAGAGCCGTAGGAAACCATGAGAATCCGCTCGTCTTTCTTCGCTTTCTCGAGCACCGAGACGAGGCCGATAAGCGAGCAGGCGCTGTAGGTGTTGCCGATCGCAGAAACCGTGAACCCGGCGCTCATCTGCTCTTTCGTGATGCCGCATTCCTTTGCGACGCGCATCGGGAATTTTGCGTTTGGCATGTGGAGGACGACGTGATCGATCTCTGAAAGCTGTACGTTGGACGCTTCGACAATGGCGCGGATTGTCTCCCGCGTGTGATGAAAGTAGCCGGGTTCGCCCGTGAACCGGCCTGCATGGCGCGGGTACGGTTCGCCTACCGCCCGCCAGAAATCCGGCGTGTCTGTTGTGAAGGAGAGCGTTTTGTCGATGCGGCAGAGAGCGTTTTTGTGCTTCACGGACCCGAGAAGCAGTGCCGCCGCGCCGGCAGCCGCTGTGTACTCGAGTGCGTCACCGGGTTCGCTCTGCGCAGCGTCAGTACCTATCGCGAGACCGAACTTGATTTGGCCGCTTCGGATAAAACTGTCAACGATCTGTATCCCCGCTGTGCCCGCTTTGCAGGCGAACTCCAGATCCGCAGCGTGCGAAAACGGGTCGAGCCCCAGCGCCGATACGAGCATGCCGCTCGTCGGTTTTACCGCATACGGGTGGGATTCCGATCCGACAAAGATCGCCGAGACCTTCGAAGAGGGAACATCAGAGGTTTCGAGCGCCTGCTTTACGGCCTCGAATGCCATCGTGAAGCTGTCTTCGTCGGGGCCCGGGACAGATTTTTCCTCTACTCCGAGGCTCGATACCAGCGCGGATGGATCTTGTTTCCAGTGACGCGCAATATCCGAGGTTTTAATCCGATACTTCGGCACGTAGACGCCAAAACCGACGATGGCAGAATGAGGCATAGAGTCTTGAGTGTAGCAAATTCTCCAAAAACTTACAGCTCCTGATGTACCAAAATGTTTCGGGGTTGGTTACTAATTGTGGTCCTTGATGGGCTTTAGCGTTTTTTCTCGGGCAAGCGTGCGGTGCGCGTGCGCGAGCGTGTGTGTCGCTTGAGCCGCGAGAAGAGAAAGTTCGCCGGCAAGGACCGCGGCACCGACGGTTTCCGCAAGTTGGGCGGATGGCCGGAGATTCGTTTTTGCATTAAGAATGAGATCAAGGCACTGTTTTTGTGCAGGGAGACCGGTCCCGCCGCCGCGAACCCCGACAAGGAGCGCGGGAAGTTCCACCTCAATCCGGATGCCGTCGGGATCGTGGCTCACCGTCGTATCCGAAAGCGAGCCTTCCACGACATGCGCTGCGTCTTGCCCTGTTGCGAGGTACAGAGCGGCAACGACATTTGCGACGTGTAGATTTTTTCCCAGTGCGCCCGCGATGCCCGATCCGATTTCCAGTTTGGCCCGGGCTGTTTTTACCAGTGCGGTTGGATCGGATTTCAAAATGCTCCGGATACTCTCTTCTCCAACGGCAGCTTCAACCTTGACGCGGTATCCGCGACCGCGCATTTTTGTCCGCGCGCTCGGTTTCTTGTCGCTATCCACGTTTCCCGCGACGGTCAAGAGTGGGATGCTCAATTCCTTCGAAAGGAATTCCCCGACTGCCTGCGCCGCGATCGTCAGCATGTTCATGCCCATTGCTTCGTCCGTATCTGCGGCGATCGTGAGGAAGAGAATGTCATCTTTCGTATCGATCTCGTATGAGAGAACCTTCAAGTGGCCGCTCGTCGCCTCCGCGATTTTTTTCCAGGCGGATTCAAGTTTGCGAATTTTTCCGGAGATTTCTTTCTTATCTTTCGCTTCAAATGCAACCGACCTCGTTATACCCATGTATTCGGAGGAAACACGAACACCGCCCGCGTGCGTTACCGCTTTGCAGCCGCGGTTGACGCTCGCAACCAGAGCGCCTTCGGTCGTCGCGAGGGGAAGAAAAACGCTGCGGGCTTCGCCCGAGCTGAAATGAACGAGAAGCGGGCCTGCCAAGCCGACCGGTATCGGGACCGCCCCGAACATCTGCTCGCAGTTTCTCTCGTCAGCAGTTCCGATGTGCTGCGGAGAAATCCGCAGCGCGGAGAGATCCACATTTAATTCTTTTTCGATCAGGTCGCGGCGTTTTGAGACGCGCCCGGCTGCATCGAGATCTTCCGGAAGATTGCGTATATCCATGAAGACCGATTATAGCCGATAACTAAAGCACGTGTGATCCCTTTCCGATTCCTGGTTCGAAGACGGTGCAATGCTTCTGGGCGGCGGCATATGCACGTACAGACGGCAGAGCGCTTTCGTCGCAAATCAAATGCACGGTAGGGCCAGCGTCCATTGTGTAGAGAACTGCCACATGCTCGCGGGCTCGGAGTTCCTCGACCTCGCCGGTGATGCGATGCGTCTCCTCGGAGAGATAGCGGAGCGGGGGAGTGCTCGAAGCCATAACTGCGTGCATATCGAGGCAATCTTCCTCGGCGACACTTTGAAGTTTTTCAAAGTCTTTTTGTCGGATGGCCTCGATGCACATGCTCTGACGCCTCGGCATTTCGCGCAGTCGCGCCTCAAAAAGGGGACTGGTGCGTGCGAGCGCATGGCCTTCGGTGGATCCCGTTTCTTTCTCCTTTGAAGACGGCACGATGATGATGTCGAACAATTTCCAGTGGTTCTCCGGCACGATCTGTTCTGCGTACGAAGCATCGATCGCTTCTCCCTCTCCGGCGATAAGCGCGACGAATCCTCCGAAGACGCTGCGGCTCGCCGAGCCTGACCCGAGGCGAGCGATGATGCTTACATCGCGCCT
>CAZVGP010000015.1:1206-7963 GCA_964626715.1 uncultured Candidatus Saccharibacteria bacterium | reverse complement strand
GCGGTGAGCTTGCCGAATCCGGCGTACGTTTCCGCAAGAGCGCTGAAGACCGCTGATGATGATGCGAGGCCGATGCTTTGGGGGATTTTCGATCGGATCTTGAGAGAGACAGCAGAAGGGAATGCGCCGGAGGCGCCGATGCCGTCCAGATACCTTTTTGCGAGAAGAAAATGTTTTTCCAGCCGATTCCGTTCCTTGTCGGTAAGCATCCGCTCCGTACCGTCCGGCTCAAAACTGCGAGCGGAAAACCGCTCCGCATGATCGACCGTAACTTCGACCGTTGGCTCATCAAGCGTCATCGAAAGCGAATCCGCAGCTGGCAAACGCCATTCATCGTTCCGATTGCCCCAATATTTAATGAGAGCGATATTCGGTGTGGAAACAGCTCGGACGGAAATCATGGAAACATTGTAGGCATACGTCTTTGATCCGCAATTTTTTTGATTTTTTCTCGGTCTCCGAGCGCCAAGACCATTCCTGCCCCACCGGTGCGGCTGCCTGCCCCGATGACTTTAGCAGCGCCCCCAGTGTGCTCGATGGCGGTGATGAGTTCTTGGACATCCGGCGGCACGACACCGAGCGCTATTTGCGCGCGGCTATGATCACGCATGACGAAATTCAGAGATTCGCTCTGTAGCAGCCGGTTTGTGCAGTTCCCGATGGTTTTCAACGCATCCTGGATTTTTATTTCGCGGCTTCGCATCCATGCAACAAGCTCGGTCGTGGGTTCGCTCGGAAGTCCCGTGTCGATGAGGAGCGCCTCTTGCAACAGTCCCGGCGGCAGGTTGATAGGTTTTGGAATAGTTCCTTTGCGGAACAGGATAGGGACGGCCTCCCAAATGACGCTAAAATCAAAACCGCTATGCCCGGGATTCAACATATCTTCGATACGGAGCGCTGACGCACGCGCGTCCTCGCCGAGAAGAGCGCGGGTAACGGCTATGACGAGCGCGGTTGACGATCCCATCCCTTTTCCGAGAGGAAGGTTCGAACGGATGACCAGCCGGCCGTGGAGCTTCACGCGTTTCTGACAGTGCGCGACGATTTTTTCTAAGTAGTCGAGCCACGGTTCGCTGTCAGGTGTATTGTCCCAGTGGGTCTCAACCTGTTCGCATGCGGCATCTTCTTCAAATACAGCTTCAATCCCCCTAGCAGATGGAACAGCGATGCCTGTGTAACCGAAGATCACCGCATATTCTCCGGAGAGGATGATTTTACCGGGCGCGAAGGAATGACGACCCATGCTCTGCATACGATCAGGTTATACTTTGCGCATGAATGAGCAAGCCACCTCGGGTGAGGGTAGCGCGGCAGTAGAACACCTCGAGCAACAAATCCTTGGAAATAAGAATTATCAGAAGGTAGAAGTTGTTCACCGCTTTGCTGATTCACATCCTTGGTTCCACCCGCTGCTTGTCATAGGAATAGTAGCTGTCATTGTAGGTATTGCATGGCTCATAAAACGCAATAAGCCTTCGGTATAAGCTTTTAGTTCCATTGGTAATCGAACCCCTTAAGGGTCTCAGACCCTGAATGGGTGAGACCGTAGGTACTGGGCGTAGCGAATGTAAGACGTTAGAACCTGTTATTTGATACACTTTTGTCTTCTAGGGCATTATTCTTTATTAAATGAGACAAAATATTGAACCGAGAACTTTGGGAAGTGCGAAGCCTTTGCAAAGCAAGACAGTTGAACCGCCGCCTCATCCCGCGATAGCAACCGGGTCAGAGGTACCAGAAAAACCCAAGTGCAGCGTGTGTAAAACAGCAGATGCCGTTGTCGGTAGTCGGTGCTCGTCGTGCGCCGTTAAGCCCTATAAAAAAGTAAAAAGTAAAAAACGGGATGCGGGGTCTTAATCCTGTCTTGCAGATGAGGCAAGGACCTGCTTGAAGAGGTTAATGATAAAATTACAGAAAATGGTGGAAGATGATCCTATCCGAGTTGCGGCAGACGCAGAGGCAGAACCTCAGTTCAAGAAGGGCAACAGGGTCGTATATACCAACCATAAGAACGAAAAACGCATCGGAACCGTAACGAGAGATAGCGGACCCAATAAGACCTTGGTTCTTCTCGACGGTGATGCAATCTCCACATACCTCGATAACGACCGTTTAGAACGCTACGTGCACTAAGTAGGAGAGCGGGGTAACGGGCTCCGTCTGCTGAATTGAAAATACTGAGCGAAGCGAATGCACGATGTTGGAACCCTATCCGGCGGCGAGCAGAGCGACTCCGAGCGCAGTCCCGTCATGGATTTTTTGTCGGTGAACGATGACGGAGGCCGCTTCGCTTTGGAGCGCTGCGAGGTCGGGGCTCTGCGCGATGCCGCCGTCGATCAGGATGCTTTTCGGTTTTGTGGGCAATTTTTTGAGCAGCTTCGCCACTTCCGCGCTCAATTTTTTGAGTACGTTGTGCAGGTCTGTGGTGTTGCCGAGCGCCAACTGGACTTGTGCTCCGCTCTTATCGATCTTTGCTTCAAGCGCGTACACGGGCTTTGGCGTGCACGCGGCGAGCATCGTAAAGAACGGTTCACGTAAGATGAATCGGGAGCTAAGCACCTGCGAAATGAATGTGCCGGTTCCGTAGGTGACCTTGACGGCGCCTTTGGCAAGGCCGGTGGCATGCAGGCTCGCCTGCTGATCGCCGCACATCGCTCGCACGGGAAGCGAAAAACCGAGAACGGAGCTCTTCAGTATCCCGAAGTCTGACCGTGATGGCCGCACTCTCGGCATGATGTCTTCTGGAATATCAAATATGTCCAGAAGCGTTCTGTCCCACGTGAGAGTGCGGACGTTAAAAAGGAGCGTGCGCGAGGCGTTGGTGCAGTCTGTCACATGCGGCCTGCCCTCTAAAAAATTCCACGCAATCCACGTGTCCACGGTCCCGCACAAGAGCCGATGCGCTGATAATGATTTCTTCGCCTCTGGTACATGCCGAAACATCCAGTGGAGCTTTGATGCCGAGAAATATGGATTTATCGACAAGCCGGTTTTTGCACGAACCGTTCTGCCGAATTTCTTTTCGAGTTTCTTGCAAAATACCGTGGTGCGCGTGTCTTCCCACACGATTGCCGGATAGATGGGTCTTCCGGTCGCTTTGTCCCACGCGATCACGGTTTCTCGCTGATTGGTAATACCCGCGCCTAGAAATTTCGAATGCGGGAGACCGCTTTTCCGTACTGCCTCGCGCAGTACTGCTTTTGCAGCATCGAGGAGTTCCTGTGGGTCTTGCTCGACCCAGCCGTGATGTAGCGATGTTTTTTTGATCGGGCGGTACGCGCGAGCCACAACCGCATGTTCGCGGTCGAATACCAAAGCCTTGATTCCTGTGGTACCGACGTCCAAGACGAGGATATGACTTTTCTTACCCGCGTTCTTAGGCAAGAGCGGTAAAGGTTTCTTCCGCGGCATCTTTAGATTGTACACTCATGAAACTTCAAAAAATCGAAGTGCGGTTATGACATGCCACTTCTGAACCGAATCTCACCATGAATATAAATAAACCTCATAAACAAAAAACGCTACTTGCGTAGCGTTTCTGTGCCAAGGATGAGATGTTCTATCGGCGGACGATACGATTGCTCATAGCGTCTTCCGAACTGTCTTTCCTTACGGTAGGACTATTCGGCTATCACAACCCTGGACCGGACAGGGTATACCGGCTCCGAAGATGCGCAATAGAGAAGCTGTGGATAACTAATAGTCGGAGGAACTCCGACAAAGTTAGCCTATACGTACTGCCTAGATTTTTGTTCCGCCTGCTGACCGTAGGTACTGAGCAAAGCGAATGTACGATGTCGTAGATCCTGAGCAACGTCGAAGGGTTCGAACCTGTATAGTTAGGAATTAGAGAAACAAGAGAAGTTTTTGAGCACTCATTGATGGGCTTCGCAAAACACACTCCCCAGTTTTCTGTTATTTGGGCAATAGATAGGCACAATTCCTTTGTACCCGATTATGGCACCACATCTTGCGGTAAGAGCGTTACGACTTTCTGTGAAATGTCCTTGGTCCAAGGGCATAGGATTTACAATGTATTTGTTACTATAACGTCTGTCAATTCGGCGTTTTATTTTCCATGTTAGTTCCGGATGATTGACATCATCAAATGATGATGTTATATTAATCTTTTCATGGCAAAAACCCTAGAACAATTGCGTGAAGACCGTGATGGTTACATAAGACTGCTAGATTTGATTCGTTTAGCTGGAAATGTTATAGATAGAGCGGCAAAAATTAAAATAGTTGTTTTAATTATTGAATCCTTAAATAATGAAATACTAGGAAGAAAAAGTTCTTAAAGACTTTATTAGTTTGCTCAGACCACGAAATACGCGGGTCAAATTTGCTCCGCGGGTAAGGAAACCTTTCCCGCGTTCGCATTAAGTTTCGTTCCACTTGTAGGCTTTGTTACTTGCACAAAGCTTTCCCACGTTCGCTTCGCGCTCCTCGACTGAAAAGTGCGTATAGTGCACGGCTCCGCTATCTTAGCGGAGTGGCGCACTTACTTATTGAACTCACTTTACGTTAATTTGACTTTTGTATTTAGTAGTGTTAAAACATTCGTAATTTGACTCAAGAAAATCCAAAAGAAAAGCCAGAGTCTGTTTCTGCGGCTTCGAAAGTAAAAGACCGTTTTGTAAAAAGAATGTATGAAAAGTACAGGGCGTTATCGTGGAAAAAGAAAGTTCTCATTGGGGTAGGTCTTACACTTGCCTCCGGCGTCGGCTTTACGGTCGGCGGTGTTGCTGGAGGAGCCATACTTGGGGTTTCGGGCCTCGCTCGAGCGGTAACGGGAGGGTTTGCTGCGTATTCAGCGTATACAGGAGTCAAAGGCTTTGCAGAACAAGCGCCGAATCCGTCGCACGGGATTTTTCGCCGCAACCTCCATAAGCTCTTGAGCAAAAACCCGAAGCTCTATGCGTTGCTTGCCGGAGTCACTTCTTTCACATTAGTCGGCCGCTCTTTGTCTCATTGGGGTGAAGTAGGGAAAGCGGCATTAAATACGCTCGGGAACATAATTGGTATCAACTCTGATCACGTTACTGGAGCGGTTCAAAATGATGCAACCTACGAAACTACTCAGGTAGGTGTTGTTGCGAAATACATGCAAAGCCATATTGAAAATGTCGATTACGCGAAGATATGGGATCCACAGATTCCTGTCATGTTTGTAGGAGAGATGCACACCATTCTTTCTGATAAGGATGAGATCATCCGCAACCTGCCATTATTCAAACGGATGGGTATGACGCACCTCGCTTTAGATAGTTGGGGTCCATCAGATCAAAAAATGATTGATGATTACTTTTCTGGAACTATTTCATGGCAACAGTTTGTCGATGCCTTTGCCGATCCTCGTCAGGGCACAATAGGGGTTGGGGCAACAAAATACCTAGAACTCATCGCCACCTGCAAAAAATTACACATCAAAGTAATTGGATTGGAACCGACTGATTACTCGACACTGTCCAGCGCCGAAGAACGCAATTACGGTTGGATAAAAATACTCTCTGGAATCTTCAAGAAAGACCATTCTGCCAGAATTTTGGCGTTGGCTGGACAAGCACATCTGGGATATAACCCTTCCGGCGATACTGTTAATGAATTACTCGCGTCCCGTTATGGAATTAGCTCTGTCGTTGTTGATCTTGACGGAGGTCTGAAGGCAGATGTTCTTCCTAATCTCGATTACACCCATGCTCCAAACGGGATGAGTTCTGCAGAAGCGCAGAGAGTCATGGCACTTACTCTTCGCATGAAGGAAGTGGGAGAAGCTGCAAGAATTTTACATATTGACCAAGAACGCTTCGAAGTGCCAGTGGACCGGACCTCATGGCGCTATCCTATTGCCGATGCTGACTATGTCATTCATCTACCCGAAACACAGACAGTGGTTCCTGAAGAATAAAAAATGCTAGCTCCGCGGGTAGGTATGGACTCTCCCTCTACGAGGGCCGTACAGGACTGCGCGTGAGCGGTCTCCCGGCCTTGCTCACATGCTCGTCCTTTCGAGTCCTACCACGCAAGCAAAGCAGTTTGCTTGCTCGCGTCGCCAGTCCCCCGTGTCAGGAGGATAGGAGCGAAGCGACGGAAGGAACCTTTGGTGCCTTCATGCGGGGGTCGGGGGACTGGCTCCGCGGGTAGGACTCGGCGATTACATCGCCAGGTGATTCTCTGTTTTCTCGATTCTCGTGGAATCTCGAAACCATAGAAAATCCTTTTCGAAGCCGTCGAAAGCAAAGCAGTTTACTTTCTTCATACGGCTTTGAAACCTACAACCAACTTTTTTATTTTCGAACGACCTCTCAGCTCCGCGGGTAGGACTCGAACCTACAACCAACTCCTTAACAGGGAGCCGCTCTACCATTGAGCTACCGCGGAGCTGAGAGGTCGTTCATCTATTTATTTTTAAAGAGCTGCTCTACTTCGGCAAACGAGGAGCGGCGCGAAAACTTGTTTTCATGCCGTCCGAGAGCCGCCGAAGCAAGGCGCCTCGCGCCTTACCATTGAGCTACCGCGGAGCAGAAGTTTGGTGCGGGGCCATTGACCACGTGAGATAGACGACTGCACTATCTCACGTGGCGGGGCTACTGCCGGAGCGACCGAGGGTCGCACGAAACCTTGTTTCGTATAATCGAGGTCGCGACCGGCAGAAAGGGTGGTTTTTTGAAAACCACACTTACCGCGGAATATATTCTTTTTGAAAGAACTGCGCGTCAGTGTACCCCGTGAGATAACGCATCGCAACGGTGTT
>CAZVGP010000015.1:0-1106 GCA_964626715.1 uncultured Candidatus Saccharibacteria bacterium | reverse complement strand
ATCACAGATGAATCTCTCAAACTCTCTGCGGCGTAGTATTGTATAGGCATGTCTTCCGCGCGCGTGGTCTCGGGCAGTTCGCGATGGGCCTACGTTTTTGCAGGAGTCGCGTTTATCGCTGGCATCGCTATCGGCTACGCGGGCGGACATTTTGCATCCTCGCAACAATCATATACACACGATGCCATCACGCGGGAAGGCGGGTATCAGTACGTGAATCCGCTTTTAAGCTGTGATATCTCGGAGAATACCGAATACGGAGCATTCGCGTCCCTCGAAAGCGCGCTCACTGCGCAGATACAAGGTTTGATTCGGCAAGGAAAGGCGAAGCGGATATCAGTGTATTTCAGGGATATGAACTATGGCGCATGGACGGGGGTTAATGCGGATGATATCTACATCCCCGCAAGCCTCCTCAAAGTCCCTCTCGTGGTTGCCTACGAGAGAGAGTTCCAAGCGGATGCGAGTCTTCGGAACAAAGAAGTGTTACTTTCAAGCACAACCGATAATAATGCCGAAGAATACATAAAATCGGCTAATGATCTGCCGCTCGGCCGGAGCTATAGTGTAGAAACTCTCATGGAAGCCCTCGTCAGAGGCTCTGACAATAATGCAGCGTCGGTTCTCAATGCCCTGGTCGCTACGGAGACACTCAACGACGTATACAACCAGTTTGGCATCCCCGGCGTGTCAGACCAGAACACCGATATCATGAGTCCGAAAGAGTATATGCGCTTGTTCCGTATCCTTTATAACGCTTCATACCTGCCGAGGGAAAGCTCACAGTCGGTCCTGAAGCTCTTGAGCGAGACCGACTTCAACGGCGGTATCGTCGCTGGCGTTCCTGCCGGCATGCCCGTTGCACATAAGTTCGGTGAGCGGACAATCCATGCCGTCAATCCGACTACGAAACAGCAATCTGTCGTCACACAGGAGTTTCACGACTGCGGCATCGTCTATTATCCGCACAGCCCGTATGGTATCTGCATCATGACGGAGGGAGTCTCATTTCCTGATCTTGAAAGCGTTATCGCTGCTCTCTCACAGACCGCCTACAGCGCGGTTGACGCCGGGCTTCTCACGCATCAGCAATAAAAAACCGCCCC
>CAZVGP010000014.1:0-15239 GCA_964626715.1 uncultured Candidatus Saccharibacteria bacterium | reverse complement strand
TATATTAGGCCACTTTCTAATGGCGAGGTGTTTCCAAGCTATTGGGATATTACGCTTAATTTGACGAGAGTCGATTCTGAGGTCGGCTATGTGATTGATGCTTTGCCGCCTATACCGCCCATTTTTTCAATTATTCAGAAGCTCGGAAAGGTGAACCTGGAAGAGATGTTCTCTGTATTTAATATGGGTATTGGATTCTGCGCCATAGTTGGCCAACAAGATGTTCCAGCGGCAAGGTTGATATTTGAGGATGGCGGCTTCCGCACACACATCATTGGACACGCCGCCAAGGACAAGGAACGCATTGTTCATCTTCCCCAGTTCCACCTGAAGGGGCAGCACAAGCATTTCTGGCAGGTTTGAGATATGTTCGTCAGCCATGATGGCTGACGCGACCACTATTCAAGCTCTGACTCAATTACTCGAACGGAAAACGGCAGTAAAACACGCTGACCCGGACAGCGCCATTTTTAATGTCTGGAAGGATTCAGCTCTGCAAATCCTTTCCAAAACATTTGGGGCTGAGAGTCATTATGTTTCAGAGTTCCAGAAGATAGGATTTCAGCTTGGTCCGGAATTACTGGCAACCATGCGAAAAGCAGCCAAAAGGGTTGTTCTCAGCAGCGAGGATGGAAAGTCTACAAGAATCAATCTTCCCTTCTCCGCCGACCAAACTCAAAGGCGAGCTTTCGAGGAGGGTGTCGAAGAGGCAGCGGAAATACTGTTAGCCGCCAAGCATGAATTGCAGAAGCTACCCAGAAAATAGCTACCTAGTGTGTTAACTCCCACAAAAGCATTTGTCCCGTCCCCAGCATTGACCGGACCGCTTTCCGCTACTCTGGCATGAGCGCCAAGAAGCGGTTGGCAGCAGCGGTCGATTTTACCGAGTTCGCTTGACCACGCTCCAATCTCGCAAATGTTCCGGCGTCTACAGCTGCAAGCTTTGCGGCCAACTCAATCGTCAGCCCAAGCTCGCGCCGTCGAGCGGCAACCCGCTCCGCGAGAGTCGTGGCCACTGGCGAAGGGTCGTACCCCAGGAAGCGAACGATCGCTGGGTAGTGACAAGCCGAAGGCCTTGTGCGGCCGTTCTCCCAGAGGAGGTACGTCCAGGCATTCACCCCTATCTGAGAGGCCGCTTCGGCCTGCGTTAGGCCCTGCTCCCCACGCTTTTTGCGGAGGTGCTCCCCGAGGGTTTTAGGCTTCTCCGGATAGAGCTTAGGACGGTCCCGCGTGAGCGTGACCGGCACCCCCGGTAGCGGGAAGGCAACGCGACGACAAGGATTAGTCGCCTTCCCATCGGTATTCAGCGAAGCGGGAAAGTACAAGAGGTTGATGGCAACCTCGTCCTTTCCAACAACGATTTTGTCCGTAATGGTTTCCACCAGCTGGCGCTTTTCGGGCCTGGAGAATTGGCCCCAGCGGATGGACAGATCGCTTGCCTCCGCAATCGCTGCGTTCTTCCCAGCCATTGCTATACGGAGCACATCTAGCTGGGCCTGAACACGCGGAAGCTCATCTTCGAGCTGCGTTCGCCGTTCCGAAAGGGGCTTGTGGCGACGGCCAAAATCTTCCTTCGAGAGCTGATCGGAAAGGTAGAGCTGATAGAGGCGCTCGGCTTCCGCTTCGAGCTTTTTGAGCTCGGCCTGGGCTGCGACGATCAGCGTTTCTTTTTCACGGATCGTCTCATTGGCCGCATCGATGTGGGCTGCGATGTCTTCGGGCGAAAGAAGAAATTCGGAGAGGCGGTCTCGGTAGATGGCTTCAAGGTCTGAAGCGGGAATTTTGGTTCGACACTTGGGACAAATGTATTTCGTTGCTTTTGTGCCGACATACATCTTTGTGCCGCATTCGCAGTAAGTGAAGCCGGTGAACAGATGAACATTGAGCCTTGAGGGCTTCTTACGTGCCGCACGCCGGTCATCGAGGAATCGATTGCACTCTTCCCATAGCTCCACGCTCACGATGGGCTGAACGGGGGTGAGTACCCACTCGCTTTCGGGCTTAAGCTCCCAGGATTTTGTGCGGTCGCTGGTGCGTGTGTAGTTTTGGCGGAAGACGCCCTTTGCAGTCGTATCGCGAAGGAGCCGCCAGACTGTAGTATCGGAAAACTTTGAGCCCTTTCGCGTGCGGTAACCACGTTCGTTGAGTAGCCTCGCGACTGCTTTCTTGCGGCGATGCTCTGCAAAGAGTTCGTACATTAGCGCTCGGATAGGTGCTTCCTTCGGGTCAGGCTCAAGCTTCTTGTCCCTCCAGTGATAACCGAAGGGAGCCGCGCCACCGACAGGCTTTCCCAGCTTTGCCCGGATCGGAACCGAAGCAGCCACGCGTTCCGCGATCTCCTCGCGCTCCCATTGCGCCATTGCCGCAACGATCGTGAAGAACAAGCGGCCAGCGGGCGAGCCCGTATCAATCGCCTCATAGAGTGAGATCATGTCGGCGTTCGCGTCGCGGAAGGCGTCGGCGAAATCGAGAAGCTCTCTCGTATTCCGTGCGAGACGTGCGATCTTGCTGAAGACGAGGCCGGTAATATGGCCGGAGCGGATGTCGGCAAGCATTCGCTTTGCTTCGGGATGTTCCATGACAGCTTTGCCGCTTACAGCTTCAAGCCGGTACACCTCACGCACGCGCCAGTCGCGCGCTTCCGCGTACATGCGCGCGCGCTTTTCGTGGACTTCAGGACTTTCACCTCTGACCTGATCCTCGGTCGAGACCCGTATCCAGATACCAACCGGCTTTTGTGCCGGGCCAGCGAGCGAAGGTTGTTTTGCGTTCATGGGCCGTCCGAGCCAATAATTTCATTGGGACGTTAGCATGATAGGGTGGAGTTCTGGACAGGGCTCAGGTTAACAAGAAATCCAAGTATATCTGGGGCTACTGGGCAAAAAACGATGGATGTCGAAGAGAAGCGAAAGCGTGCCAATGAATTGATCCGGGCCGCAGGCGGCCTCGAAGCAGTCCAACGGTTTCAAGTTCTTAAACTTTCACAAGAGAAGCGCAAAGAACTTTGGAGACTCTTGAAACAGATTAAGCTCGCAGAACGCCGCGTAGGAAAATCCAAGTGAACGCTTTTGCGTGAGCGGAAATCGACGTCAGTCCTGCGCCTGGAGACAGGGTTTCAGGAACCGCCTCGCCTTGTTTGGCACTAACCAAGCGACAACAACCTGTACGACAGCAGGCCATCAAGTCTTTGTCTCTCGGGCGCGCGCTTAATTACACCATATTTTCAGTGCAGACTGGCCAACCGTCCGGGAATAAAATCAATCTTCCGCGCTCTTCGATGGAAGGGGTCAGCAATGTCCAAGTTCCGCGATTTGACGTTGCAATGCGGAGGGCCCCGGGCAACGGCGAATATGTTTCTACCCGATCTTTGCATCAAGTCGGCGCGCAAATAAAGTGAGCCGGATAGCGAAACAATATGTCAGTAGAAACAAATAGTTCGCCGAGGTTTGTATCAGGATTGAGTGGCCTCGTGGCCAGCTACGACACATTCCTGATTGATCAATGGGGAGTACTTCACGGAGGGGCTGGAATATACGCAGGTGTGCATCGCGCGCTGGAGGAGCTTGCGGCGAACGGAAAGCAATCAATAATCATAACAAACTCCAGCAAGTCTAACGCGGTGAATGTGTCGCGCTTGGAAAAGTGGGGGATACCCAGAGGCAGTTACACCGAACTCGTTAGTTCAGCTCAGGTATTGCGAGACAACATTGTACGACAAAGGGGAATGCCGTGGGAGAATCTTGGAACAAAGGCCTTCATCGTTGCGGATGGCGATGACGCCGTTCTTTTTGAAGGATCACGTGTAGTTCGTGTCTACAACGTCGACGAAGCCGACTTTGTTGTGCTACTCAGTGTTGAGGGGAGTGCTGCAATCGAGCCGCACAGTACTTGGATGCGGTCTGCTCTCGCTAAAGGGATTCCACTAGTCGGACCCAGCGCTGACGCCCAATCAGTGGCTTCAGACGGAATCCATGTCGGCCTTGGCGCCATCTGCAACTATTATCGCAATTTGGGTGGCAATGTAACAATCACAGGAAAACCCGAGATTCTGATTTATGAGGAGTGCGAACGCCTTCTCGGGCAGCTAACGCCTGTGCGCACAATTGCCGTCGGAGACCAAACCGGCTCTGATGTATTCGGCGCACATCGAGTTGGCTATCATGCAGCACTTGTTGGAACAGGTGCCGCGGAAACATTATTTGCCAATTCAGATGGCGCGGCCGATTGGCGTAGGAAGGTTCGTGAATCCGTTGCCCACGACGATGAAATTCCGGAATGGATTTTGCCTCGGTTTGAATGGTGAACGTCGCTATGTTCTCTAAAACATCGCGCATGAAAGTTTTAGTCGTTAGTTCAGGTGACGCCACTGGATTGAACTTCTGCAGATCATTGCGTGTCAGCGACAAATTTATCACCATTGGCGTCGACACCACCGTAGAAGACCATCTCACCAGCGAGGCAGACGAGCGTTTGCTGCTTCCACATCCGACGTCTGGTGAATTCCTCGAAGCACTGACGAAGCTCTGTCATAAGAAGAGACCGGACCTCCTCTATGCCGCTGACACAAATGCTGAATTGCAAATAATTTTCCGCGCTAGAAAGGGCATTCCCGCTCCAACATTCCTTCCCCAACCTGGGGACATAGTTGCCGAGGACAAGTGGGATACTTGGAAGAAGCTGAAAGCGGCGGGAGTGCCGGTTCACGCTAATGCTCTGATTCAGTCACCCGCAGATATTCAGTCATTTATGACTGATAAGGATCACATCTGGCTTCGGCGAAGAACTGGAAGCGGTGGTGCGGGCTCAATAGCCACCGACAAACCTCATGTTGCGCGAGCTTGGATAGATCATCACAACGGTTGGGGTCAGTTCATAGCAGCAGAACTTCTTACGAAGCGTACTGCAACTTGGATGGGTATTTGGTGGCAAGGTGTCCTGCAAGTTTGCCAAATGCGTGAGCGAAGCGGTTGGAAATATCAGAATCTTTCTCCCTCGGGTGTCACGGGCATTACGGCTGTTCAAAAAACGATGTGGGATCCTGAACTCCACGAACTCGCCATTAAATGCGTTCGCGCCGTTTCGAATCATCCCCATGGAATTCTCGGTGTGGACTTCACTTGGGACAAAGAAGGGGTACCTCGTCCGACTGAGGTACAACCGTCTCGCTTCTATTCATCTGTTCACTTCCTGACAGCTGCTGGTTTGAATCTGCCGGAGTACTATTGCCGCATCGCGAAGAGCGGGCCTCTATCGGACGCAATTATAAATCCTCTTCGAAATGAGATTTACTGGGTGAAGTCAGTTGATATGCCCGGGAAATTGGTATCTGCCGATGAATGGCATGCAGTGCACATTTGGAATACGGAGTCTGCCACGTGAGCCTCCTTGCTGAGTTGTTGAGATATACTGACCAAGTGGAGCAGTCAGCGGAAGTACTTCAGGACGGTCCCATCAATCGCACTTTCAAGTTATCGTGGCGAGGTGTGGAGTACATAGTTCGCAAGCGGTTGCCTGATCTAAAACACACCAATCAGTTCTTTGCCGCCGAACGATATGTCTATCCACTCCTATCGGACTCCGTTCGAGTCCCAGAGTTGGTGCTTTCCAAGGTAAGCCCGACGCGTCGAGTGGCTGTATTCAAATTTATCGCCGGACGAGCGCCCAACTGGGACGATGCAAGAATTTTGCAGCAACTGTTAAATGTACTTTCCGCTGTTCACTCGGTAAGGGGGCGAGGCATCGGAGCAGTGTGCAGGCCGCGCAGAGTCTTGGACCAAGTAAGTTATTTTCGAAGGCACTATGCTCGTGAGATGACGCTGTTCAGTAAAACAGCGCCTCTATCGAAGGCGGAATACTTGTTACTGGGAAAACGCGCGTCGGGCTTTGAAATGTTTAGGGATCGTGTTCCAACGCTATGCCATGGCGATATTCACCCGGGGAATTTCATCGCCGATTCGAACGATGCTCTTTGGACGATCGATTGGGAAGCCGCGAGATTTCGATTTCCGGAATCGGACTTCAACCAGATGCACATGAATTGGCTAACCGACACCCAGCAAGAGCAGATTTTGCGGGACTACTGCGCCGCTACCGGCCACGCCGTCAGTCAGTTTCGAGCGGGTGTAACCCTGTTCCGTATTCTCTGGCATCTGAGAACATACAATTTCTACGTAGAGGGGCTAAACCGCGATCCACGTAAGTATACCGAGCATGCAGGTCGCGTGCGTACCCTTTTGGAGAGTGAATGATATGAAAGTTCTTGTGCTGGGCGGTTCGTACTTTGTCGGAGCGGCAATCGCTGTTGGCTTTGCGGAAGCTGGCCACAGTGTGATGGTTGCAAATAGAGGGACGCGTCCTCCGCCCCATCCGGCGGTTCAGCAGGTGATCTTTGAAAGGAACGACGCCGGGGGACAACGGCTACCAGACGTCGATTTAGTTGTAGACGCGTCGTGTTATACCGCACGCGATGCTGAGCACGCACTAGCTGCACTCGGTCGCTTGCCTTCACAGTACATAATGATCAGCTCTGCTGCGGTTTACGCTCCGCCAATTGGAGGAAGGCCTCATATTGAGGGAGATGCGACACCAGGCGATCCTATCTGGGGTGACTACGGCGCCGACAAGGCGCGAGCCGAAGATGTATTGAAAGGAGCACTTGGTTTCTCGCTCACAATTCTGCGTCCGCCGTACATCTATGGACCCAGAAACAACCTGGAGCGCGAAGCATTTATCTGGGACCGCCTGCTAGTAGGGCGTCCCATCTTGATACCTAAAAATGGATCGTCCCGACTACAATTCCTGCATATTGCAGACCTTGCGGAACTCGTCAGAGCTATCGCCCTGAACAAAAAATCGGGAGACGAATACAATGTTGGAGAGAAAAAAGATTATAGCATTGCCGAGTATGTGAGGATGCTTGGTGCTATTGCGAGGAAACCAGTAACATTGATCGATATTGCCAAGGATATCCCCGCGCGATCCTACTTTCCATTCCGAGACACAAATCTTGTATTGGATTGCAGTAAGATAAATCGGGCGTTTGAGGTGAGCTTCCGTGATCTTAAGGTAGGTCTCTTTAATACTTTCGAGTGGTATCAAAACGAGCCCCGTCCAGTTCTTACGCTCACTGACCTCGAAAAGAAGTTCGATGAGAACCCGTTATGATGTAATTGTCGTGGGATGTGGCATAGCGGCTGGCTCTTTCATTTGCCGGCTGGCCCTGCGCGCCGACCTACGAGTGCTCATAGTAGACCGAGGAGTGCTACACGATCCCAAGGGCTTTCATAACGCTAGCGAGTACAGCGCACTTCCTCGGACCCATCACTCGATGTTGTTCTCATCGGATATCGGCGAACCCAGAACTGTACAGAGGTGGTGGGCCAGGGACTCCTCCGGCGGAGGGTCGCTGGTATGGTATGGGCAATTATCGCGATTTGAGCCATCTGATCTTGCTTTGCACACTCGTGCACAAGAGTTGGAGCGGCTGGATATAGCGGAGCTTGTCCGTGACTGGCCCATCAACCTTTCTACACTTACGACTTATTACAAGTTTGTGGAGCAGTTTCTCAAACCAATTGGATATCGGCACGCAGCGAAAGAAAGTGCTTCTGATTGTGGAGTTGTGATTGAACGGCCAGATTTGTCGACTTTGGAAACAAGGCTTTTAGACGAGCTCAAGGCCAGTGGTATGCACCCCTATGTCGGCGCAACTTGCATGGGGGGGCGAGCTTGGGAGTTGGCTCCGCTTGATCCGCTCACCTATAGAAGATTTTCTGGGAGCGGTTTGGCCAATCGAGCGAATTGGTACTCGTCGACCTTTCAGTTCGTACGCGGCGGCTTGATCGATTTCATGGAGCTTCGAGACGTCCGACGTGTTATTTTTGACAACGGTCGCGTAGCAGGCATTGAGGTTCAAAGAATTGGAGGTGACGCCAGTGTCCTTGAAGTTTTAGAGGCAGCGGTAGTCGTGCTAGCTGCTGGCCCAGTGGAGACAGTAGCCATTCTTTCGCGGTCGGGCCTTGATGACAGTGAAGGACGCTTGGGCCAAGGGTTCACATACACCACGGAAGCAGTTTGCTATGTCACAACAAAACTGCCTCGATCACCATTTGACCGCGACAGGGCAATTGGAAGTTTTTCAAGCATCATTTTGCGGGATTTCTACGATGGCGATGGACAACACTGCATAAAGGGCGGGAAGATTTCAATTTACGATGCCTTGGCTTGCGAAGCGGAAAGTCGCCTTCTTCGCAGCGCTCAGATTGGCGGCGCAGCTCGGTCCGCAGCGTTGGCAGCCGCCAAGGAGCACTATCTTCTCAAGTTAAGTTTCAAAGGAGAGTCGATCCCATGGGAGAAAAAATTCGTCCAGCTCTCCCGAGAAGGTACTCAAGAAATGCCATGGGTACGCTACGAATTGCATCCTCACGATCACGAGGTGCGCAAATATGCTCAATCGGCTTTCAAGACTATCGCGAAGGCGATACCCGGTGGAGAGATTGTGTCCGATGCACTTCCCCAAGGTACCGATTTAATAAGTGGACATCAGCACGGTGGTGTGTGTTTTGGAGAAAGTCGTACAACATCTTTGCTTGATCTGAATTGCCATAGCTGGACAGTCAATGGACTTTACGCAATTGACGCGTCGTTCATGCCGACATCCGGCGCTACGAATTCTTCCCACACAGTATCCGCAAATGCATTTCGTGTTGCTGACTTTCTGAGGGCGACTTTAGCGGAATAGCTACTCAGAAAAGAATGTCTTTTAGGTTTCGCAAGCCAAATCTTTCTGGCGCGGAAGCAGCATGGTCGCGGATGGACACTCGTCGATTCAAGTCATTCTCCACGAACGGTAGGATTTCATTGTCAATTTCTGGATTAACGAAGTACATGACCGAAAGCCTCTCACGCCCCGTTTGAGCGCGGACACGGTGGTAGAGCGGAGGAATTAGCCCGCCCGTCATCAATGTGAGAACCGAGCCCGGAATGAGCAACAGCTCATCTGAAGCACAAACAGCGGGGACGTACTCCTCGTTGACTCGGAACTCCAATCCAGGCTTGTTGGCTCGGAGAAGCGTGAATAAATGCCCGTCTTCATGGACGTCTTGAAAGAATGCGCGATCACCGTAATTAGCATTGTACATGTTAATTTGTAGGTAAGAGGCGCGTTCAAATTTTAGCCTAGGAACATATCTGAAATAGTCTCGCAGTCTGGAAATCGCGTTGGCTGCCAAACGCTCGACGGTGTTTTGATATTCCACTAACGCCCCTTGCAGTTGAGCATTCTCTGGAGTGACGAAGGTTCCGAGGCCTTTCCAGTAGGAGAATGACTCATTCAAATCCGGCGATACCGCCGTTTGAGAATACTCAATGCCAACTGGCCGATAACCTGCGTCATGATGGGGTCTGATTGAAGCAGCTTTAGATTCGGGTGAAAGGCTGAAAAATGCCCGGCCAGCTGCTTCAACGACCTCGCGGCGCGCTACATCAACAGCGGTCAATTGACAACTGATGAATCCATTCTCCTTGAGTTCGTCAATCACGCGTCACTCCTCTAGCGGCTTTACCCTCTCCAAATCTCTACCAAGCCCCTCCCTTCTCCAACGCGCCGGAGAAAGTATAGTTGAAAATTACCGTGGCGGAATTGTGCCTTAATCTGTCTTGGTAGGATATAGATGTTCACCGGCCATCCGTGCCCCTTGTGCGGAATGACACGGGCGCTCGGTTGTCTCATAAGCAGAGACATTGTCCATGCGGGGCATTTCAATGCGCTCGCCGTACCATTCTTTGGCGTGTGGATGGCTATGACGGCGACATGCACGGCAACGTTATTCGACTCAGGCTCAAGTATTATTCGTGCTTTCCGATAAACGCAGATACTCTTTCCCTAACGAGGTCTCTGACTTTTCTGTGAAAATTGATGTCCGTTCTCACGGCGTCTGGTATATCGTTCCAATACAGGAGTTTCGGAGAGTTTTTCAGATAATCGGGTAAAGGATAGTCGGTTATCGCTACTACCTTGTCGGCCCGAGCGACCATGTCTGGTGCGAGCAGTTTGCGCCTTCGGCCAGATAGATCGAGGCCCGCCTCCTTCATGACATCAATGACCAGAGGCGGGAGCGATAAGTCGTTCCCCATTACCGAGTTGCCGAGGTCCACACCCGCACTCGACGCGTCGCGCGTGCCTGTCATAGCGTCATACAAAGCTTCAGCCATCTGGCTACGGCCTGCGTTCGCTCGGCATATAAACAGCACTTTCACATTATCAATGATACACCGATTCCCTCATCTAAACTGACTTCCAAGCGTCGCGATATCGTGTGCGAGGCGCGCTCCGGCGACGGTGACACGCTTTGCAAACGGCAATGCGGTATCGGCTCGATGATTCAATTCGACGATAGCTGGAACGACAATGTACAATAGCCACAAGTGATAGCGCGCGAAAAGCGACGGCACCGATTTGATGCTTGTATGTTTGATCCGATACTGCATGTATGGGTAGAGCAGCCATCGCGGCAGCATGGCATAGTGACCCGTTATCAGACCTTTTATCCCCGCATAGACGCCCCACAGGAATAGCACTTCCATGTAGGTGATCGGTATGTTTAGGAACCGGTTGATGAGGTACGCCTGGAGCCAGTAGAACGCCGTCAGGAACAACGGGTACCAGATGCGTTCGAGGAAATTGTCGATGTAAATACCCGTGAATTTCGGATCAAAGAATGCGTTTCTCGGTGCGTTGTTCGCCTGCAACACGTCTCGTAAGAAATAGGTCAAAATGATATTGCGCGTAAAGAAGACGACTACGAAGAGATCGATAAGGTCGTGGCTTGGGTGTGGCCAGTTCTGCGGAAGAATGAGAGCGAAAAGATGATCGGCGGCCGGATAGACTACGCCGCGATAGGCGTCCACAAGCCAAACGAGAAACTGCACGCCAGAGATGAAGTTGTCGCCCAGATTCGCAAGAACAGCCAAAAAGCCGAACAGTGAAATAAGAACCGTAATGACGCGCAGCATGGAGAAATATCCCCCCGGATAAATCACACGGCCGCAAGAATACATCTTTGCTTCAAAGGAGTCACTACCCACATTTTGTTGGCCCACCATTCAAGCGGTTGTAGCTCCGCATTCTCGTTGCACTGGTCTTTGCAAATATTTAGCGGCTTAGAGCGGTTCACGCGGATTTGCGTAGTGGACGATGAGGAGCGCGGCGGCAGCGAAGAGCGCCATTTCGGGAAGCTCACTTTCCCACAATCTGCGTTTTTTTGGAAGTAAGTGCCGTATCTCACGAATATATGACGCGACAACCATCGCGACTTCGTGCCGTGTAGTGGGACTCTTACTCGCAAAACATTTCTGTATTTGTTGCCGTGACAGAATTCGAATGACGATACCGCGCATTGTCGCGGTCGAGATGATAGCGTGGCACAGCCGCTTGATCCTTTCGTGGCGCTTTGTCCCTGCACCCTCGAACGCTTCGAGGACGATGGTGGCGGGGCTAAATTGCTTCAGGAGACTCTCAACCTTTGAAACGCAGCGAGCGTTTTTCGGCCCATTACCTTTCACCCTTCTCGCCACGGTGGAAACGCCCCAGTCAACGGGCGAGAGCGGACCGTCGAACACGATCCACCCGAACCCGGAGACTGATGGGAAAATCGCGAGTGCCGAATTGCCGTGCGGTAGTTCGGCAAACTTCATACCGTTGCTTTATCACTCGCGGCGCGCAGCGCGATTGCTTCAATAAGCTCGCGTTTGACGAGACTGCGGCTATCCCCGCGTCCGCCGATCTCTTCCGCAAACAACGCGGCACGACCGGTAACGCCGATCTCTATCGACGAATACAACGCTGGGAAGATGCGGCGGGCGGGTTCGCCAAAGATGAATTCAACGCCGATGAGCGCCTCGACGTTCGGTTCGCGCGTGAGCTTTTCGTACTTTGAAATTGTGCTTTCAGACAAGCCGCCGAGAAGTGCGCCTAATTCGAATTGCGTCAGCGCCCACCGCCTGCGGTGCGTGCGCAAATACGACGGATATGGAAAATGGTACATACGCCGTGGGGTCGCATCGTGGCCCCACGAATCGACCGTCGTGGGGCCAGGCTGCGGCCGCGATACGCATGTTTTCAAAGAGCACGGGCGCACAAAAGACGTGCATTCTTGCCCGGCAGTCAAGTTTCAGTGCTTTATGAGTACTTATCTCGCTCTCTGGCAGTTTCAAGCAACTCGGTGACGGCATGCGCGCACCGGAACTTGCCCACTTGTCAATAAGGTCAGCCTTCTAGATTGATCCGCGCTTCGACACGATGTGGGCATGTCGCAAAATGCCTCCCAACATCCAATCGATCTCATCATTACGCGGTATATGCCTCACGCGAGCGCCGAGGAGCGCCAAGAGGCGTCCGAGAATGTACGGCACCTTGTTGCAGTACTCGTGCAAATCAACGAACGCTTATTTCACGAAGACCAGAGCCAGGCCGATTCGGCTAAGTCGCAGATGTGCGATACAATCCGGGCACCGGAATCACAACCGGCCATATGAAAAGCTACTTCGCATATATTCGTGTCTCGACTGTGAGGCAGGGAGAGCACGGGTCATCATTGCAGGAACAGCGGAGCGCAATCGAAGCGTTTGCCAAACGACAAAATCTTTCGATTGCCGCGTGGTTCGAGGAGAAAGAAACCGCGGCGAAGCAGGGGCGCGCGGTATTCGCGCGCATGCTCGCACAACTTGAGCGCGGAACGGCGCATGGAGTGGTCATCCATAAGATCGACCGGAGCGCGCGCAATCTCAGGGACTGGGCGAAGCTTGGCGATCTCATAGACCGTGGTGTTGACGTGCAATTTGCACACGACAACGTTGATCTTCGATCGCGTGGCGGTCGGCTGTCAGCGGACATTCAGGCTGTCGTCGCGGCCGATTATATTCGCAACCTTCGCGAGGAGGTGCGCAAGGGATACTACGGGCGTTTGAAACAGGGCTTGTATCCTCTTCCTGCACCAATCGGGTATCTCGATACAGGGGGAGGCAAGCCCAAGGAGCCGGACCCGCTTCGCGGGGCGCTTGTACGGCAAGCATTCGACCTCTACGCGACCGGAACCATGGGCCTCAAAGGCCTTCGCTTAGAGCTAGAACGCAGGGGGCTGCGCGCGCCCCACACAACGAAGCCGCTCTCCCTGAACGGTGTCTCGCGGATGCTCAATAACTCATTCTACATGGGTATCATCCACATCAAACGAACCGGCGAGACCTTTAACGGCGTGCACGAGCCGCTCGTCACGAAGTCCCTGTTTGAGCGCGTTCAAGCCATGCTCAAAGGAAAGTCGGTCGTTCGCACATCGAGGCACGACTACCTCTTTCGGCGGATCGTTCGCTGCGTGACATGCAATTACCATCTGATTGGCGAAAACCAGAAAGGCCGCTACACCTACTACCGCTGCCACCAATGCAGCCGGGTGTGCGTTCGGGAGGAAACACTCGACCATGCGATGCGACGGCAGCTGCAATCATTGGAATTCGGAGATCACGACCAAAAAGCCCTTAAGGAGGAAGCCATTGTCATCCAGGGTACCATATCGACGAATATCGAGCAGATGAGGAAATCGCTGCGGATGCAGGTTGCCAAATGCGATGAGCGCCTGGCACGTCTCACGGATGCCTACATTGATCACGTGATCGACAAGGAACTGTTTGAAGGGCGGAAGCTCGGTGTGCTGCAAGATCGTCGCGAGCTGAATGACAAACTGGCGAGCCTGAATGACCCGGCATTATTGATTGATCAGGCCTTGGGGAAACTCGAACTCGCAAACGCGGCTTATTCTGGCTACAGAACCGGAATCGCGCCCGAAAAACGAAAGATCATCGAATCAGTCACCTCGAACTTCGTCGTTGAGCGAGAAAAAGTAACAATTACGTTGAAATCTCCCTTTAATGAGATCGCTCTATGGCAAAAAAATTCACTCGGTGACCCCACCGGGAATCGAACCCGGATTTGCGCCTTGAAAGAGCGCTGTCCTAACCGTTAGACGATGAGGCCGCAGCTCAAAATATAGCATCGATAAAGCAAAACTACAATTTTATTCACAGAGAGGTTAACATATTACAGCTCGAAATGATATAATAGGGAAATGTTATCTCACAAAGATGTTCGCGGAAGAGCTGGAGGATTGGCTCGCATACGACTATACGGGAATCTTGGCACGCCAGCAGGCCGGCGCCTTGGTGGAATGAATTCTTTAAAAACACATCGACTGAAAAACACAGGATTCAAACTTTTGCGCACGATCGCCTTACCAGAAAATTCAGAAGCTCTCGCGGAACTCTTGGGCATCTTGGCTGGCGACGGCCACGTTGGAACGTATCAAACTACCGTAACAACGAATTCAGAAACCGATTACGAACATGCAAAATATACACAAAGATTGTTCGAAAAACTTTTTGCTATTCCAGTAAAAATTTCTCAAAGGAAGAATCAGAAAGCTTGTGTAGTAACGGTTTCATCAAAATCAGTCTGTCGTTTTCTAGTCAAGAAAGGAATGATACAAGGCAATAAAATTCGTTTAGGAGTACGGATACCAGGATGGGTTCGGCTTCATAAAAACTTTCGTCTCGCTTTTGTTAGGGGGCTTTTTGATACGGATGGAAGTGTTTATCTTGATACACATCGTATAAAGGGGCACACCTATCAGAATATAGCAATGATGTTTTCAAATCGCAGTTCGTTTCTTCTCAACGATTTTAAAAGTACTTTGAAGTCTTTGCAGCTACACCCTACCCAAAAGACTAAATATGCGGTATTTTTGAGACGCCGGAGAGATATTCAGCAGTATTTTGAGCTTATAGGATCTTCAAATCCTAAACACAGCCGCAAAATACAAGCGTATTTTTCTCTAGCAACGGAGAGGTGACAGAGTGGCCGAATGTACCGGTTTCGAAAACCGGCAGAGGCGCAAGCCTCTCGGGAGTTCGAATCTCCCCCTCTCCGCCATGACGAGCGAAAGCGGGCTTCAACATTTCGTGTATATACTAAAGTGTCGGGACGATTTTTGTAATATGGTGGTGAGATTCTCACCCTCTCCGCACTGAATACTTTTTATCGGGCGACCCGAGTATATGTTAGAAACTGTTGCATTACTGCGTTTCTTTTTTCCGCTCGCTTCGATTGCGGCAGTCTTTGTTGTGATAAAAATAATGGCTCTAGACTAGCAAACTCTTAGTAATACTTCGTAACTTTTCTAGTATACGGC
>CAZVGP010000013.1:0-15684 GCA_964626715.1 uncultured Candidatus Saccharibacteria bacterium | reverse complement strand
GTGGTGTGGGAGGGTAACACCGCAGTCCCTCCGTTTTATATCGGGCGGCCGCTGCCGAACGCCGGGAGCGCAGTGATGGTATTCGCCGTGCCACACCTCGTATCAAACGGAAAGGAGCTACCGGGAGAGGTGCTCGTCTATAAGTGGTCCGAGGACGGAGCGCCGCTTGCTGACCAGTCCGGATATGGGAAATCGTCCGTCGTAGTGACGCCGCCCCGCTTCGGCCAGGCGTTCACGGTATCGGTACGTGCGCAGACGTTCGATGGCTTGAGTGCGGCGGACGGAGCCACGATCATACAGCCGCAAAACCCTTCCGCACTTATCTACGAAAACGACCCCCTCATCGGCATCCGTTTCGACAAGAACGTCTCGGGAGCATTCCCACTCCCTGAAACTGAAGTCTCGTTTACGGCATTTCCGCTTTTCGTGTCAAACCCGAACGCCCTTTCGTACCGATGGTCGCTTGACGGAAAAACCTTCACGGTCGATCCCAAGCACCCGCGGGATGTGACGTTCCGAAAGACAACATCCGGAAGCGGGAGTAATGCGGTTTTGTTCTCCTTCTCAAATCCGAATTCGTTCATCGAGCATGCGGAACATCCGTTCACGCTTACGTTTTGAACATATGCGACGCGCCGTTATTACCGCACTCCTCTCCTTAGCCTTCTTCGCAATCGGGACAAGTGCGTTTGCAGCTGACACGTTTCAGTACCAACCGATCATCGCGAATTCGCCCCTCTCCCCGAGTGCTGGAAGCGGCTGTTCATTGGGAACATATCTCAATACGATATTCACTATCGCCATCGCCGTTGCGGTCGCACTTGCGGTCATCGAAATCATCATCGGCGGCTTTGCGTACATGACAGTCGAGGCCGTCGCTGGCAAAAAAGATGCCCTCAAGAGAATCAGCTCGGCCCTCTTTGGCCTTGTGCTCTTGCTCGCGACAACTCTCATTCTCACCATCATTAATCCGAGCATTATTAAATTAACTGTGGCGGGGCTCAACTGCTCGGGAGGCGGAGCACCGCAATCCACGGCTCTCGGGTCGAATGGCACAGGGCTCGCGAATCCCGTAGAGGGAAATCCCCCCGGCGGTTTAACAGGTTCAACCGGGGGCTCCGAAGGAGCGGGATCAGGAGAATCGTGCTTCACCATCGAAGGTGGCACGAAAATCTGCACCGACTCGGGATCATGCCAAAATCTTCTTGACACCCAGTATGCAGACACTGCGACAAGCGACTGCACCCAAACCGGCGGAGGCGGCTCGTTTGGAACGGAACGCACCTACTACACCGGCGACAATGGGTATCTCTATAGCGACAGCCCGGAGAGCATCTACTATACGGGGAATGGCGACGCGCAGTTCGCCTACTTTGTTGCCTTCGATCTTTTCTCCGGCACTGGAAAATTCAGATCACCGATCCGTGTTTCCAGAAAAACCACGCCGACCCCTACCGGCATTACTCCGGAGATGATCAAGCGGCTCTACAACCTGCCAGAGACAGGAGGGGCGGGAGCAATCGCTATCGTTGATCCGTATAACGCGCCAAATATCGAAGGCGATCTGAATACCTTCTCGCAGGCATTCGGTCTCCCTCTCTGCACCACGGCGAACAGCTGCCTAGAGATACATTCCTTTGCAACAACAACAGCGACGGATCGGGGAGGGTGGGCGGAGGAAATAGCGTTGGACGTGGAGTGGGCACACGCGATAGCGCCGTCGGCAAAAATCTTACTCGTTTCCTCGGCAGATGAGTCGGTGCCAAGCCAGATCAAGGGGGTTGACTATGCCGCGAGCCGTTCTGATGTTGTCTCCGTCTCAATGAGTTGGACGGCGCGGGAATCACGGGAAGTTACAAACTGGGATTCTCATTTCGAATCGCCCCATGGAGCAAAATTCTTTGCCGCGGCTGGTGATAGCGGGCACGAGGTCAACTACCCGGCCGTATCGCCCACTGTCATCGGGGTCGGCGGAACTGTATTCGACCCGAACGGCGGGCCCGAGGTTGCGTGGGGATACGCGAGCAGCACCAGCCCTGCCGGTTGGGCGGGAAGCGGGGGCGGTATAAGCCAGTTTGAACCGGAGCCGGCGTACCAAACTTCATATAAAATTCCGAACGCGAGTGGAAAACGGGGGATGCCGGATGTCTCCTATGTTGCGTGCGGCCCAACAGAATCCGGGATGGGTTATGCGGTAGTCCTCAGTGGTCAGTGGTTTCAGGACTGCGGAACATCCGCGGGAACTCCGCAATGGGCGGCGATTGCGGCTCTCGGGAGTGGAGCGACAAACAGCAATTTCTACGCCGATGCGGCGAAAAACTACAGTGCCTACTTCAATGACGTCACCTCCGGTCAGAACGGCTCGTGCGGATACCTCTGTACCGCCCGCACAGGGTATGACTACGTAACGGGGCTTGGCTCCGCGAAAACGGTACACTTCTAACGTATGAGATTCCCAAACATCCCCCGCGGACTTGTCATCTTTCTCAGCGCCATCGTCGTCATTGTTATTCTTATCGCTGGATACGAGTTTCTGTTTGCAAAAAGTAGCACAAGCCCAAGCGGGGCAAACTCCAACAGTCCTTTCAGCTCTTTGTTCCCGTTTGGAGGAAGAAGCAGCGGCAATGTGCCGAGTGGGAATGCAACGACCACTCCGCTCACGAACGAGTCGTCCGGCAATGTGCCGCTCTTACGCAAAGTGAGCGCCGGTGCGGTTTCCGGAGGGTGGTTTTCGAAAGGCGCGGCAACAACCAGCGCGCCCACGATACGGTACATGGACCGGCAGACCGGTCGCATGACCGAAACACCCGCTGATTCGTTTGCCGAAACAAGGATTTCGAATACCACGGTGCCGGGAGTCCAGGAACTGTACGCCGTGACCGACTCGTCGCTTCTCGTGCGACTCCTTGATGGCGCCGGAAACATCGTCAACGCATTCGGCGTCGTGAACGCGACATCCTCCCAGCAATCTTTCACCACGCTACCTTTGAAATCGTTCACCGGCGTCGCGGTCGCGCCGGGAGGAGCGAGCATCCTCACGGTAACGAAAACCGTGAGCGGCTCGCAGATCACTCTTTCCAAGCCGGATGGATCAAAACCGCAGACGCTCTTCAATTCTCCCCTTGCGTCGTGGGTGCCGCTTGCGGGCGGGACGCGCACGTTTTTGGAAACGGCGCCGAGCGCTATCGCGAGCGGATACCTCTATGAGCTCAAGGGCGGAGTGCTCCAGAAAATCGCCGGAGGCCTGCCGGGCTTTGCCGCGATCGTGAGCCCTTCGGGAAGATACGTGGCACACAGCAACAACGCGGCGACTGGTTTTGCGTTCTCGGTCCTCGACACGAAAAGCGGGAAGTTGTTCACGAATCCGGTGCATGCGTTTGCGCTCACCTGCGCGTGGGTCCCGAACAAAGAGCCGCTCCTCTTTTGCGCTGTTCCTTCGAAGCCCCCCGGAGCGGCATACCCGGATGACTGGCTTCTCGGTAACGTTTCACTTTCGGATGGCGCGTGGATCATCGACTCGACAAAAAATACCGCCTACTTCATCGGTAACTTGGCGGACGAAAACGGAGCAGCAATCGACGCCAAAAATCTCGCGGTGGACGAAAGCGGCTCATACGCGCTTTTCACGAACAAAGCTGACCTCACGCTCTGGTCTCTGAATATCTCCGCTGTCGTGTCGCGCGCGGAAACTAAGTAGCGCCTACTCGAGCGTTACGGGATTCGTCGCTGGCGCCGATGCCCCAGTATACCCCGTTAGATAAGTTGAACCTTTGTCTTCAGTTCTGTTCTGATGGGCGTTTTAAATCTCCAGAGCCGTTCGAAACAGTGGCCACACTGTCTAACGGGGTGTATTTGATGACGATGTGGCGGAGTTTCCCTTCTCCTTCGGATTCGGTTGCGATATTCGGTTCGCCCTGCAAGGACGCGTGGACGATCATGCGGTCGTACGCGCTCATTGGGCTCATCTCAACGTTATATTTGAACGTGCGCGCCCGCTCCGCGAGCATTTTCCCCTGATTCTCGAGCATCTTGATGTGCTTGAGATGGTATCCGTTCACATCAATGACGAAACGGAACGAGTCCTCGCTCCCTTTGCCTTCGAATATCTTCTTCACGAGATGGTTCAGGGAATGCAGCGTCTCCCCGGCAGTGCCGATCAAGGCGCCGGAATCCTTGGTCCGGATGGTGAAGAGCGTGTGACCCGCTACGTCGGATATTTCCAGGGCGTCGATGCCGATGCCGATTTTGCCCAGTATCTGTCGGATGGTTTCCCGAACCTCATCTTTTTCCATGGAGTCTTTGTACCACAAGCTCTTGGAGAACGCTAAACACATTCGACGCCACGAAATAAAGCGCGATCGCCGACGAAGCGAAATATGCAATGGCCCCGAGCATCACCGGAAAGACGTACTGCATCTGCGTCTGCATGCTCGAGGCGAAATCTTCTTGGAACGAAGGGCCGCCCGCGGGCTTCGGGGCCGTCGCTTTTGCAGGAGCAAGGAGGCGGGCATAGAGAAACTGCGTGAAGCCGGCAATGACCGCAAGGACGAGGCTTTTGCCGGTCAGGTTGAGCATGCCCAGAAAGAGGAGCGATGCGTGTTCGGGTGCGTGGACAAACGGATACAACACCGACGGATCAAACGACACCTGCGTCGCTTCGATGCGCAACACCGAATAGAGGCCGATGATGACCGGCAGCTGGATGAGAATGAGCAGAAAGCTCGCGAACGGATTGATGTTGTTGTTTCGAAAGAGCTCCATCGTCTTTTTGCCCAGCTCTTCCTTGTGCTCTTTGTATTTCGCACGGATCGCTTTTAATTCCGGATCGATGCGACGCATCGCGATCTGGCTTTTGATCGCGGAGAGGGAAAGCGGGAAGAGCACGAGCCGCACAAGGAGCGTGATCGCAACGATCCCGATACCGACATCCGCGCCGGGAACGAAGGAGATGATGAGCGCAAGGGCGTTGTAGATCGGCTGGTAGACAGCGACGTGAAAGAGGTGCGCCATCGGCGCATTCTAGCAGTCTCGAAGCGCCCGCAACAACTCGGTTTCGAGTACCGAGAATGTAGTAGTGGCAGCTTTCTTGTTCGGATATACGACAACCGCATGGTGCAAACGGCTTTCGGAGAGAGCGGGGCGCAGCATGGCGTATATCCGGCGGCGAAGCTTATTGCGCCGAACGGCGCTCGGAGTAATCTTTTTTGAAACCACTACCGCCGCGCTCGGTGCGCCGGGAAGTACATGGATGGAACCGAACGGGAAGGAGATCCGGCGCAGGGGCCTCTGGGAAAAATCGGCTCGGGTGAGACGCTGCGCTCGGGGAATCATCTATACGGAAAGTTTTGCGCGGCCTTTGCGGCGACGTCTGCGCAACACGCCTCGCCCCGCTGTGGTTTTTGAGCGCACTAAAAAGCCGTGGGTGGTCTTTCGTTTGCGTTTTTTCGGCTGGTATGTGCGTTTCATCCCGTTGTAGAGTTTGGTGTTATGCCTTTGCGGCTTAATTCAAAAAATGGATTGTGCGACAGCAGAGATTCTTACCTCTTACTGTACTGATTGTAAGGCATAGAAGCCACAACGCCAAACTTCACAATGGGATTCATGGTGAAAACATGTTATGCACAGAGAACTCACAGCTTATTAACATGGACGAGAGTTTTCCGCAAGTTTGCCACAGAAGCCCTGCGGGTATAATGTCTACTCGCAAATCATGGAGCTCGACACAAAACAACTTTGGGAAAACACGCTCACGAACATCGAGCTCTCCATCTCTCCGGCAAGCTTCAAGATGTGGTTCGGCGAGACGCACATCGCCCGCATCGAAGACGGGATGGTCGTGGTCGGCGTACCGAACCAGCTCACCAAGGAATGGCTCTCGGAGCGCTTCGGCAAGCTGGTTTTGAAGACGCTCCGCGCCTTCGTGGACACGATCCGCGGCGTCGAGTACGTCGTGTCGCGCGAGAACGCGCGGAAGGCGCCGGAGAAAGTTCCCCTCGAGCCGAAGAGCGAATCAGAGCTGCCCTTGACCGACTACTACATCAACCGCTCGGACAATCTAAATCCGCGCTACACGTTCGACACCTTTGTCGTCGGGCCGTTTAACGAGCTCGCGTACACCGGCGGCCAGATGGTCGTCAAAAATCCCGGCATCGCCTACAATCCGCTCTTCGTGTACGGCGAGACGGGCCGCGGCAAGACGCACTTGACGCAAGCGATCGGCAATCAGGTGAAAAAATTGTATCCGTCAAAAAAAGTGTACTACCTCACCGCGGAGCGGTTCGGGTTTGAGTTCATGAATGCGATCACGAGCCGCACCATGCCCGCCTTCAAGGAGAAGTACCGCTCGCACGATGTTCTCGTCATGGACGACATCCAGTTTTTTTCGAAAAAAGGAACGACACAAGAGGAGTTTTTCCACCTCTTTAACACGCTCCACGACGCCAACCGGCAGCTCGTCTGTTCATCCGACAAGCACCCCAACCTCATCCCCGACATTACCGAGCGACTGAAATCGCGCTTTATTTCCGGGATGACCGCGGCCATTACCGAGCCCGACCACGAGTCGCGCATGGCTATTATCAGAACGAAGGGCGCGTCGATGGGGCTTTCCCTTTCGGAGCCCTTGATCGAAACGCTCTCGATGGCGGTGCCGGGGAATATCAGGGAGATCGAGGGGATGCTCAACACCATCCTCTGCCAGACGCAGCTCAAAGGACCCCTCTCTGACGACCAGATACGAGACCTCATCAAAACAACGGCGCGCCCGAAGCGAACCGTGTCCGTGAAGCACGTCATTGCGCGAATCGCCGAGTTTTATAACATTGACGAAAGCAGCATGTACGCGAAAACGCGACGCCGCGAAGTAGTGCGGCCGAGACAAATCGTCATGTACATCCTCCGCGAGGACTTCCACCTTTCCTATCCGGCCATCGGCACGGTATTTGGCGGGCGAGATCACACAACCGTCATCCACGCGTGTGACAAGGTGCGCGGGGAACTAGCCGGGGACGGAGAGTTAAAGGTCGAGGTGGAGGAAATTCGAGGCATGTTGAAATAGTGGTTGATAGTCAGTGAATAACCCTATGCCAAATCAACTTAAAACGTCGCCGTGCATCCTCTGGAGAACCATCGCTGATGTCCTTCGAGACAAAACAACTCACACCGGCGGGAAGTTACTCACCTTTCATACCTCTCAACCCCCAACAAATGTTGTTTTGGTTTTTGGTTTTACGTCAACCCGCATAGGTCCTTTTGGTTACCCACATTCCCACACAGCATTAAAAGAATAAGAAGTTTATTACTTATCTACATATACTCTATGAAGCTGGAAATCCTTAGAGAGAACCTTGATACGTCTGTTTCCGTTGCAGCGAAGGTAAGTAATAAGAACCTTTCACTGCCGGTCTTGGGGTGTGTGGTGTTTGTCGTTGAGAAAGGAAAAGCGGAGCTCAAGTCAACCAACCTCGACCTAAGTGTCGAGGCCATACTCAAAGCGCGTGTGCTCGAGGACGGTGTTTCCGCCGTCCCCGCGCACATCCTTGCTCAAACCGTTGCCGCTCTGACAGACCAGAAACTTATCCTCCGTACCCACAGCAACAACCTGGTGATTGACGGAGAGCGGGGGACGACGTCAATCACACTCGTTGACTCGGCCGAGTTCCCGACAATCCCGCACGTCCAGAAAGGCATGGGCACTGAAGCCGCTCTTCCCGCAAAAGTTTTTTCAGCGGCGCTCCGCTCGGTTGCATTCTCTGCGTCGACCTCGAGCGTCAAACCAGAGCTTGCGAGCATACGGCTCTCCCTGGATCACGGCGAGCTCATCGCTGTCGCGACCGACTCGTTCCGCCTCGCGGAAGCGAAGGTCCCCGTCAAAGCGAAGGGCTCTTTCGGCGCGGTGCTCCTCCCTGCGCGAAATATCGGGGACATCCTCCGGGCCGTTGACGAAAGCGAGGAAGTCGAGATCAGGATCGGGGAGAACCAGGCTTCCTTCACTTCGGAGTTCGGCCGCATCACTTCGCGCACGGTTGACGGCACGTTCCCTGACTACCGGAGCATTTTCCCGCGCGATTTCGTCGCCTCGGCGACATGTCTCAAGGAAGATGCCATCAAAGCGTTCAGAAAAATCTCGATCTTCCTTGACTCTTTCAATCAGGTGCACATGTCACTGAAGGCTTCGGAGAAGACATTCACCGTACGCGCCCTTAATGCGTCTGTCGGGGAGACCACCGACCACATTCCCGCAGCGCTCCAGGGCGAAGACATCGATATCAACTTCAATGCGCGCTACATCACCGAGGCGCTCTCGACCATCGCGGGGGACAGCGTCACCTTTTCGATCGCCGGAGCGGGGAGACCCATGGTCATGACCGACACGCCGCACAAAGGATTCACCTACCTCGTCATGCCGATGAATCGCTAGCGATGAAACCAGCGGGAGATTTTCTTTCGAAATTCAAGAGCCTGACGCCGCCCGACGATGCCATCCGCCGCGCGGTCGCGCAGGCCGTCCGCTCTGTCGCAGGAGTTCCGATTCAGAAAGATGCGGTAACCATCACGCGGGGCATCGCGTTCGTCGAGTGCTCGTCGGTCGCGAAAAGCGCCATCCGTGCCGCCAGAGGCGACATACTTGCGGAACTTTTTCTCGAGCTGCCGAAAGCGCGTGATACGGTACGCGACATCCGCTAGTCGCCTACTGGTATATTGTCGAGCCGTCCACGTAGCCGTTCTGCGCTGCCCAGTTCCTGACGCCGTATTCCCAGTGCGAAAACTGCGGGTCGTCGGAAGGATTCGCCGGAGGCGGACCGGTCGGGTTATCTTTGTTGACGAAGAAAAGAATATCGTGCACGCCGACCGCGATTTTGTTTTTTGTTGTCCCTGTAAAACCCAAGGGAACAGGCTGGAGTGTCGTTGCATCCACCTTCGTCACATCGCCCCCCTGCCATATGCCGCGCAAGACCGGCTTTTCCGAGTCGTCCTCAAGCGATGTCGGCTGCGGGAACGGGTCGTTCGGGTATTTCGAAATCGCATACTGCATGAACGCGTTCCACAGGGGCGCGACGATGAACCCGGCGATTTTCTTCACCATCGGCGTATTGTCATTGTTGCCCGCCCATGCACCCACGGCGATGTCGGGCGTGTAACCCAAAATCCACGCGTCGCGGTAGTTGTTCGTCGTGCCGGTTTTTGCCGCAACTTCGTGACCGGGAAAGTACAGGGGCGATGCAGCGCCTAATTCTGGCGTCCGCGCGACGTTGTCTGACAGGATGTCTGTCATCGTCAGCGCAACGTTCGAGTCCAAGACGCGCTGCGGAGAGAGTGGGTATTGCTGCACGATATTCCCGTCCTTGTCTTCGATTCTCACGATCGAGCGGTACGGATTTCGAACTCCCGCATTCGCAAAAACGCCATAGGCGGAGGTCATATCAAGGAGCGTGACCTCGCCGCCCCCGAGAACCAGCGTGAGGCCGTACTGGTCCGCTCCGGCCAAGGTCGTGATGCCCATCGAGCGCGCGAGCGCGAGCGCGTTCCCAATGCCGACGAGGTAGAGCGCCTTCACCGCGGGAATATTTATGGACTGCGCCAGAGCGTTTCTGATGGTCATGGGGCCGCGGAAGTTGTTGTCGTAGTCAGAGGGCGCGTAGCAGGGCGGTATGTCGGACATGTCGTTCGGTGAACATGAGGCGGTAAACTGCGTCGATACATCAAAGAGGGCCGTGTCCGGCGTGTAGCCATCGAGGAACGCTTGCGAGTAGATGAACGGTTTGAAGGCAGAACCCGGCTGACGCTTCGCGAGCGCAATGTTGTAAGCGCCACCGATCTCCGTATCGAAGTAATCGCGCGAGCCGGCCATCGTGAGGATGTCGCCGGTTTTCGGGTCGACGGCGACAATCGCGGCATTCGACGCGTTGAAGTTTTTTTCGTTCTCAAGCGCGTATTGTTTCACGGTATCCTCCGCTTTCGCCTCAAGGTCCGCGTCCAGCGTCGTGATGACTCGCCACCCGGACTCTTGGAGCGCTTCTTCTCCGAGTTCCTGCTCAAGCTGTTCTCGCACGAAAAAGACGAAGTGCGGCGCGCGGATTCCGGCGACGGATTGCGGCTCGAAGGCGACCCGCTCCGCCTTCGCTTGGTCATACTGCGCTTGCGTAACGTATCCCAGATCTTTCATGCGTGAGAGCACGAAGTTTTTCCTCCCCTCCAGGGCGTCGCGATGGTTGCCGTAGGGCGAATAGTAGGTCGGCGCCTGCGGCATCGCGGCAAGGTATGCCGCCTCGGCGAGGTCCACGTTCGCGGCCTTGACGCCGAAGTATTGCTCGCTCGCTTCCTCGATGCCGTAAATCGTGCCGCCGTAAGGATTGTTGTTGAGATAGATTTCGAGGATCTTGTCTTTGGGGAGAGACGCATCGAGCTTCACGGAGAGGATGATTTCCTTCACTTTGCGCGAAACCGTCTTGTCGTTCGTGAGTATCGTATTCTTGACGACCTGCTGGTCTATGGTTGAGCCGCCTTGGGAATAGCCGAGGTGAAAGATGTCGGAAAGCGCTGCGCGGATCATGGAGGAAATCTTTATACCGTGGTGGCTGTAGAAGTCCGTATCCTCTGTCGCGACCGTTGCTTCGCGGACGTAGGGAGCAACTTCATCTATCGGCACGACCGTTCGTGAGACATCGTTTCCCAGATCGTCCAGAAGCACCGTCCCGGTGCGGTCGTAGATTTTTGTGGACTGTGCGATTTTCCGGTTCGAGAGGGAATCCACGTCCGGAATTTTCAGAGATGCTGCCCAGAGCGCACCGGCCCCGCATAGAATGAAAAACAAAGAGAACCCCGCGAGAAGTATCTCTTTTCTCCAGATGCGCCAGAGCCTCCAGAAAATTTTCCAGTAGTTCGACCGGTTCTTTCTTTTGAGCATTCTGCCAATTGTAAACCACTGCGGAGCCGAGGGCGAGCGTGTGGTAGAGTAGCCTCATGCTGTTTGGGAAACAGTCCGTGCCGGTTAAAACCGATGAGAGGAAAATAGAAGAACTCCTCACGCGCGGCGTGGAGAATGTCATACCGCGAGAACTTGCGCAAAAGAAACTCCGCTCCGGCGAGAGGCTTCGCGTGTACCTCGGGATTGATCCGACGGGAGCACAGCTCCACCTCGGGCACTCGGTTCCTCTGCGAAAACTCAAAGCGTTCGCCGACCTCGGTCACCACGTCATTTTCGTCGTCGGGAGCTTTACCGCGATGATCGGGGACCCTTCGGGGAGGGACGCCGCGCGCGAGCCGCTTACTAAAAGAGTGGTGGAGGAGAACTTCAAAGACTATCGGCGGCAGGCAGAAAAAGTGCTCGATTTCTCGAACGTTGAGGTGCGATACAACCACGAGTGGCTCGAGGCGCTCTCGCTTTCAGATGTCGTGAAACTCGCGAGTCATTTTACCGTCCAGCAGTTTCTCCAGCGTGACATGTTTCAAAAACGGATCTCGGAAGGAAAACCCATAGCGCTTCATGAATTTCTCTATCCGCTCATGGTCGGGTATGACTCCGTCGTTCTCGATGTTGACGGCGAACTCGGCGGGTCTGATCAGGAATTTAACATTCTCGCCGGGCGGCAGCTCCAGAGCGCGCTTGGAAAACGGGACAAGTTCGTGCTGACGACACGCCTTATCGAGGGGACTGACGGTCGAAAAATGAGCAAGGCGTACGGGAACAGCATCTATCTTGAAGACGATCCGGGAACGATGTACGGCAAAGTCATGTCGATTCGAGACGAACTCGTACCAACCTATTTCGAAGCTTGCACCGATGTTTCTTCTGAAAAAATTGGGGAGATCGTGTCTCTCCACCCGCGCGACGCGAAGCTCGCGCTCGCGCACGAGATCGTGCGGATGTATCACGGCGGCACGAAGGCGGACAAAGCGAAAGAAAATTTTATAAACGTTTTCTCAAAGGGTGAAACGCCGAGGGACCCTATCGAAATCCGTGTCAGCGAAAATATTTCTGTCACAGACCGGCTTGTTTCAGCAAAGGTCGTTTCATCAAAAAGCGACCTGCGGCGCCTTATAGCTGAAGGCGCCGTTCGCCTTCTTCCGTCAGAAGAAAAGATATCTGATATCGATTCCGTACCCGCCGGTTCGGTGTTACGAATTGGCAAACATCGGTTCGTTAAAATAAAAAACCGCCCGTGAGGGCGGTTTTTTTCAGAGCGTCTCTTCCTCCTCGTCGCCCTCGAGCGAATTGTCTTCCATCGGGTCTTCGTCCTCATCTTCCATCAGATTCTCATTTACCGGGTTCTTGGCGAGCGCCATCTCTTCGTCATTCTCATCCCCGTAATCTTTTCCCCCTCGAGAATTTTGTTTAGGCATGTTGGGTGACGTTTATAATGAACGCCATAGTTGTACCAGACCTGTTTTTTCTTCGCAACCAGGATATTTCAAAGGGTGTGGAAAACGGCCTGTGCCTGGTGCGCGATAGCGAGGGCGATGGCATCATATTCGTCGTCAAGCCGTTTTTTGGGCGAGAGGCGAAGGATGCGCGAGACCATCTTGATAACCCCGTCCTTCGCGGCACTCCCGCTCCCCGTAACCGCGATTTTTACCTCCTGCGGTGAATATTCGAGAAGCGGAATACGCGCTTTTGCCGCGGCGAGCATGATGACGCCGCGGGCTTCCGCGACCCGGATCGCCGTTTTCTGATTTTTGCTGAAGTAGAGGGTTTCGAGCGCGAGCGCGTCCGGTTTGTATTTTTTTATGAGCGTCACGACACGCTCATGTACCTCTTGGATGCGTTTCTCAAAATCGCCCTTCTTGGGTGTGAAACATCCGGAATAGAGAAGCGCCTCATTCTCCATGACCGCAACCCCGAGGCGGTCGTACCCCGGATCGACCGCGAGCACCCTATTCTGCGTTCGTTGCGACATGCTCGACATCGTCCCGCTCTTCAAGTTTCTCCACTAGCGTCGCGAGTTTCTCGGCATCCTCGTCAGAGACGGAGACCGTTGCGTTCGCTTTCCAGCTTCCTTCCGCATCTTTCGAGAATGCCCATGATGCCGAACCGGGGGAAGCGAGCGCGTATCCCATTTCTCCCAGAAAATGCTTCAGCTCCTGATTCGTCCTGTTCCTGCTGTCGGTAAACGCATCGATAAGGATGGCGACACCTCCCGGTCCATACATCTCGTAGGTAATCTGCTCCAGTGCTGCGCTCCCAACGCCTGCGCCGCGCGCAACCGCTCGCTCAATGTTTTCTTTCGGCATGTCAATTGCCCGCGCCCGCTCGATGGCTGCGCGGAGATTCGGACTGTGTATGTTTCCGCCCGCCGTGCGCGATTCGATTGCGATCAAGCGCGCGTATTTGGAGAATTCGCGGCTTTTCTTGTTATCCGCCGTGCCCTTCCGCTCCTTTATCTGTTTCCATTTCGAATGCCCGGACATAGTGAGTGATTAGTGGATAGGGTATAGGGTTTAGAGAATTACAGCAACTACATGAATTGGTCATAGAGAGTATCAAAGACAAGCTTGAGATCTTTCTTGCGGAGATAAAAGACCAACTCGGTGTAGGTGGATGAAAATTCAATAATATTGATGTTCTGAAATGTCAGTTGTTGCACAAGGGCATACACCATACCAACGTGTGGTATGTATTTTTCGTCGAACTGTGCACTGACCGCGACGAGATCGTGTATTTCTGCTTTCACAGTGGCAGGAATGAATTTTTTTACGTGCGATAAATATTCCATGTCCACTAAGGCTGTAATCTCGCCTGTGCCGAACGTAATCACTAGGTATGCTCCTTTTTGTCTTATTTCCTTTTCTGCTTTTTCGAGGGCTTGTATGTTTGCAGTAGTTTTTTCGTACGTTATCTCTGCGAGATTTTTGTGTACGTTGAGTGCCGAGAGACGGACATCTTTTAGATATGCATTTACCTTCCTTTTCCTAAGCCTTAAGCGGGAGAGAGCCATAGTCAAAGCCGAAAGACTCACGCCTTTTTTAGTGCGCGACTCAATAAGCGGCCGTAGGAATTTAGCGGTTTTAGTGAGGTTAAGGATTCCGTTCGAAAGGCCGAAATGAAGGAAGCCGTCCGTTTCCACCGTCTGCCGTACTGCGTCTGGGATGCTTTTCATAGTTATATATATAACACATTTTGTTTAAAACGTAGCATTCTTCTGAAAAACTTAACTCGCTGAGTGTAAATCAGCAAGATGCATCTGTTATTAGAAATTAATGATTCCTATGGAACAAATACCTCAACAAGAGCGCAGGTCTTGGCCCTGCCCGCACTGCGGCGGCTCTCACAGTCGCATTTTGGACTTTCTGATATGTGGTGCAGCCATGCGAGACGAGCGCACGCGTGACTCAAGTACTCAGGATAGACAAGAAGAACCCGAAAACTAAATTAGTTTCTTCTGAGATTCGTGTTTGCCCAGATGCTCGCGGGCGCGAGCAGTGGCGACTCTGCCACGGGGCGTGCGTTCCAAAAACCCTTCTTGCATAAGGTACGGCTCGTAGACGTCCTCTATAGTTTCTTCTTCTTCAGCGGAAGCGGCGGCAAGGGTCTTCAATCCAACCGGTCCGCCGTTGAATTTCGTGATAAGCGCCTCCAAGATTTTCCTGTCCGAGGGTGTGAGGCCCGCGGTGTCGACACCGATCATCGCGAGCGCTTTTTCCGCTATCGCTTTCGAAAGGGGAGCGCGCTCGAGCTGCGCTACGTCGCGCGAGCGCTTGAGAAGATAGTTCGCCGTGCGGGGAGTTTGGCGCGAACGTTTGGCGATCTCTTCGAACGCTTCTTTTTCCGCCTCGATCCTTAAAATTTTTGCCGAACGGCGCAGGATTTTTTCTATCTCTTTCTCCGAATAAAACGTGAGCTGGAAGACGCCTCCAGAAAAGCGCGAGCGCAAAGGCGCGGAGATGAGGCCGATACGCGTCGTTGCTCCGACTAATGTAAAAGGAGGCAACGCAAGCTCGATTGTCCGAGCAGAGGGGCCTTTGCCGATGATGATGTCCAATTTTCCCGCCTCCATCGCCGGATACAAGACTTCTTCTATCGTCTTATGCAGGCGGTGGATCTCGTCTATGAAAAGAACATCTCCTGGCGCGAGGTTCGTGAGGATCGCGGCGAGGTCCCCGACGCGCTCGATAACAGGGCCTGCAGTTGCCCGCATATTTGCGCCCAGCTCTTTCGCCATGAGGTGCGCGAGGGTCGTTTTCCCGAGACCGGGGGGTCCGTAGAGGAGCGTGTGCTCCGGAGCGTGGCGGCGTTCTTTTGCCGCGGTAATGAGAACCCGCAGGTTCTCTTTTATGTTTTCCTGCCCGACGTATTCGTCCCACGCTTCAGGCCGGAGGGTCTGATCGAGGCCCTTGTCGTTTTCGTTCAGGGCGGCAGGTTGCTTGGCGTTACTTGACCCCGTTCCAAACTTCGGCGTTGCGTCTTTCATGGCTGATATACAATAGCGTACCTGTTTGCGCTAGAAACAGAAACCCCGACTCCTTTGGGTCGTTCTCGAAGAGGCTTTAAGCCATAACGCCGAAGTTTGGAAACGGGGCTTGACCCCGTACCACCAACTTGGCGTCGCAACACGGCAGGAATTACTGAGAAGCGAAAGCTGTATCGAGTCCCACAGGTTCTTTTGCCTGCTCGTTTATTCAGGTTGTTGCAAAAGCCATAACGCCGAAGTTTGGAAACGGGGCTTGACATTTTTATATTCGCGTGCT
>CAZVGP010000012.1:13616-16042 GCA_964626715.1 uncultured Candidatus Saccharibacteria bacterium | reverse complement strand
AAACATTTGACAAGTTTTTTATATGTGATACGTTGTTTCCCATGTCAGAAGCCTCACCAAATCCTGTTGAAAAGGGAAAAGCTAGGCGTTTAGCACGCGCAGAGAGAGACAAAAGGGCAGAACAGTTTCGTCGAAAACATCCTGTCTTAGCTTATTCGTTAGATATGGCGGAAGTGTTCACTCTAGCAACTCTCATCGTAGTTGGAGGTAAAGTTTACGCTACTTATTTAGGAGCGAAAATTCTCGTGGGTTATATCACCACAACTGCTGTGGGTGCCGCCGTTCTCCATTGGATTACTGGTATTCCTCCTGCTCCGTCCCAATGGCCACGGCTCATCAGAAAGCTCTCTAGGAAGGAATAGACTTGAGATTTTGACTTCTAGGGAGCACTCCCTTGAATTAATGGACAACCACCAAACCTTTGTTTTGGAGGGTTTTGAATTTACCCACTACTGCTGGTTACCTTAAGATGCTCAATGAACGGTTTTTGAGTTCTGTATCGTTAAGGTCATGAATTTTTAGATTCAGTAGACTGCTCTCTCATGGCGATATTGAGAAAGTAGATGCTATGGAATCAACCGTTGAAGTTTCAATTGTTGTCTAGGTTCTTTGAGTGTATCCAATAAACTATATCGGCATGCATTTTTGCTTTTTCTGACGTTTCAGTAACACTGAAGATTCTAAATAGAACTTCGAAAACGTCCCAGGACAGCATCGCTGGATTGCTGTCTTCTGGAAACTGTTCAGCTTTGCTCATGAGAATAACGAGTCAATGGTTGCTTTCACATCAGCCCCGTCAGCCTTGCCTTGGAGCTCTTTCATGACCATGCCCATAAGCTTGCCGGATTCTTTTTTGTCCGTGATTCCTAGCTCTGTCTTCTTGGCTTCGACGATTTTCCTTATATCATCTCGGCTCATCATCGCCGGAAGGTAGGCTTCAAGGATTACGCGCTCGGATTCTTCTTTTTGCGCAAGTTCGGTGCGATTACCGGAACGGAACGCATCTGCGGCTTCTTTGCGTTTCTTCACTTCACGGCGGATGACGCCAAACGCCATTTCATCCGGTACGGCTTCGTCCGGTTTCTTTTTTGTTGCAACCAGCTCATTGACGAACGCGGCCATAAGGCCTCGCAGGGTCTCGACCTTCAAGGTATCTCTCGCTTTCATCGCAGAAATCATATCGGCTTTGATTGTTTGTTGGAGCATAAGCCCTAACTTCTTTTCTTAGGATCGATTATTGCTTAAAATATTGCTTGGAGGAAAAACGCAGCCCCATCTTTTAGGCTTATGAGTGATTCGAGGATTTTGGTTCCAAATCCTTCTTTCTTTCCTGGCATAGTGCAGCAATTTTATAACTCTTTTCTGTTATAATCAACTCCATGGAAATGCTTCTTGTGGCGGTCGTCATCGTAGTGCTTATCGTGAATGCGGCAATCTTTTTCTTTCTTTTCTCGCGCAGGAAGCAAGGGAGCGGGGAAGGGGTGGCGCTCCTCAACGACCGTATCGCCGAGCTTTCACGCACGCTTGATGAGCGTTTGGACAGGACATCGCAGAACCTCACACAGTCTGTTCAGAAGCAAATGACAGAGTCGTATCGGCTTATCAAGGACGTTACCGAAGGCCTCACGAAACTCGATGAAACGAACCGGCAGGTCGTTTCGTTCGCCGACCAGCTGCAGCACTTGCAGGACATCCTCCAGAATCCCAAACAGCGCGGCGTTCTCGGCGAATATTATCTTGAGACTGTTTTGAAGAACGTCATGCCACCTGGCTCGTACCAGATGCAGTACACGTTTAAGAACGGAGAAATCGTAGACGCTGTGGTTTTTGTGAAGGAACGTATCATACCCATCGATTCAAAATTTTCACTTGAAAACTACAACCGCATCCTTGAAGCGCGTGATCCAGCAGAGCGGGAGAAATTGGAAGCGGCGTTCAAGCGCGACCTCAAGATGCGTATCGACGAGACCGCGAAATATGTCCGGCCGGAAGAGAACACGATGGATTTCGCATTCATGTTCATCCCGTCGGAGGGGATCTATTACGACCTCCTTATCAATCAGGTGGGTGCGGTGAAGACGAATACCCGCGATCTCATCGAATACGCATTCGGGAAGAAAGTCATCATCGTGTCGCCGACGTCGTTCCTTGCGTACCTGCAGACGGTTCTGCAGGGTCTCAAGTCGCTCCAGATAGAAGAACAGGCCAAAGAGATACAGAAGCGCGTCATTGACCTCGGGCGACACCTTAAAAGCTACGAGGATTACATGGAAAAGCTCGGCGTCACCATTCAAACGAGCGTCAACCATTACAACGCGGCGACGAGGGAGTTGGGGAAGATAGACAAGGACGTTCTCAAGATTTCCGGCGAAGCGCCGGGTTTTACCGTTCCCCAGATCGAGCGCGGAGCGGTGAGCGATGATTAG
>CAZVGP010000012.1:10808-13516 GCA_964626715.1 uncultured Candidatus Saccharibacteria bacterium | reverse complement strand
TAGTAGTTTGGTATGAGTCATGTGCGGCATTTTCGCCTATACGGGCACTAAGAAGGCGGAGCCCCTCCTTTTGGAGGGCCTTTCTCTTTTAGAGTACCGAGGCTACGACTCGGCTGGTATCTATATGCCCGGGAGTTCTGTCGTGAAAACGCCGGGAGCCGTGACGGAGCTGAAATCGAAGATGAAGCTCGGCTCCGACGCGAAAAGCGGCATTGCGCATTTACGCTGGGCGACGCATGGAGAACCGACCGAAGAAAATGCGCATCCGCATGCAGACTGTACCGGCGACATCTTTGTCGCGCACAACGGTATCATCGAGAACTTCCACGATCTCAAGGAAGGCCTTCTTGAGCGGGGGCACACCTTCAAGTCGCAAACCGATACGGAAATCCTCGCGCACCTCATCGAAGAGGGGATTACAGCCGGGAAATCATTCGAGGACTCGGTTATCGCGACTCTCAAGAAAATTCAAGGCACCTACGGCCTTCTCATTTCCTACGCGAAAGAACCCGATACGATTATCACCGCCCGCATGGGTTCTCCCGTGGTTCTCGGCATCGGCGTGGGCGAAAATTTCGTCGCATCCGACGCGACGCCAATTCTTAAGCACACGAAGGAGGTGGTGTTTCTGAACGACGGCGATGTTGCTATCGTTACCCCTACCACGTATCGCGTCCGTACCTTGAAGGATAAAAATATCAACAGGCAGAAAGAAACTATCGACTGGAATGTGGACGAAGCGTCGCGCGGCGGCTATCCGCACTTCATGCTCAAGGAAATCTTTGAAGCGCCTGAAGTCGTCAAGAACGCAACGCGCGGACGGCTGATTCCCAAAGAAGGCCGTGCCAAGCTCGGCGGCCTCGAGTCCGTCAAAGAGCGCCTACAGAACATAGATCGCCTCATCATCGTCGCATGCGGCACGGCATATTACGCGGGGCTGGTCGGAGAATACCTGATAGAGGATCTTGCGGGGATTCCGGTCGAAGTCGATATCGCTTCCGAATTCCGCTACCGCAAAGCCCCGATCGGTGCGCGGACCGCTGTCCTTGCCATTTCGCAATCCGGAGAAACGCTCGATACGCTGGAAGCTATCCGCGAAGCGAAGCGCAGGGGCGCCTTGGTTCTGGGCATCGTGAATGTCGTCGGCTCCACGATCGCGCGTGAAACCGATGCGGGCGTCTATAACCACGCCGGTCCGGAAGTGAGCGTCGCCTCCACGAAGGCATTCCTTTCGCAGGTTTCGGTCCTCGCGCTTCTCTCTCTTTTTCTCGGCCGTATGCGTTCGCTTTCGGAGAAAGAAGGAAAAAAACTCGCGGAGGCGCTGCAGAAGCTTCCGGAACTCGCAGAGAAAGTGCTTGCGCAGTCGGAACACATACAGGCGGTTGCCGAAAAATACAAGACCGCGAGAGATTTCCTCTACATCGGTCGCAGGTTCAGCTATCCGATGGCACTTGAAGGCGCTCTCAAACTCAAGGAGATTTCCTACATCCATGCCGAGGGATGCGGGGCGGGGGAGATGAAGCACGGCCCCATCGCGATGATTGATGGGAGTTTCCCGACGATGGCTATCGTTCCGAAGGATTCTGTGTATGAAAAAACCATCTCAAACATCATAGAAATCCGCACGCGCAAAGGGCCGGTCATCGCAATCGCAACAGAAGGGGACATCCGTGTGAAAGAGGTCGCCGACGATGTCATTTACATTCCGAAAACTATCGAATATCTTTCTCCGATACTCTCCGCAATTGCGCTTCAGCTTTTTGCATATTATTTTGCAGCGGGGAAGGGTTACAACGTGGACCGTCCGCGAAATCTTGCTAAATCGGTAACTGTCGAATGAGCGATGGGAGCAGACAAGCTATGTCTGGACGCTTCAAGCGAGTGATGACAGAAAGCCTTGCTTAAAGTCGAGTGAGCGAGGAAAATAGGCAAGCATTGCTTAAACTTTTTTTGGCACTTGCAATTTTCTAAAATCAGCTTATCATTAACTTGCATGCCTGATCCAACGCCCGGAGAAAAAAGAGATCAAAAACGCTTCTCCAAAGTTATAGAGGGGGTGTTGGTTGAAGATGATGATGGCCTGAGTACGATAGAAGTTAACGGCAAGAAGGTTACCGTTTTTCAGTGCACGGGAACAAAGGACGGTATTTCGGTTCAAAAAACGTATAAGGATATAGTGGAGAAAAATGGTCAACATCTCCTTGATCCCCTAGAAGAAACCATCACATACTCAGACAGAGATAAAATACCGCAAAACAAGAAAGGTCATCCAGATCAAGCTCGGATCAGAGAAACCATAGAACTTATTAAACGAGTAATTTCACAAAGGCGTCACGCGATTTATACCGGTCTTAATAGTTAGTTGGCAATGACTAGTAAGATATGGACTTTGACGAGTGTTAGTTTTTTGGTATAACCTAAACATGAAGGTAGCGGTTATTAAAACCGGCGGCAAGCAATACCTCGTGAAAGAGGGTTCTGTGGTAACGATTGAGAAGCTTCCAAGCGCGAAGAAGGATGCGGCAGTTACATTCGATTCGGTGCTTCTCACGGACAACGGAACTGAAACAAACGTTGGAACACCTTCCATTTCAGGGGCAAAGGTTTCCGGAGTGGTGCTTCAAGAGGGCAGGGGAAAGAAGATTGTCGTCGTGAAATACAAGGCGAAAAGCCGGTACTTCAAGAAGCGCGGGCACCGGCAGCCGTTT
>CAZVGP010000012.1:2776-10708 GCA_964626715.1 uncultured Candidatus Saccharibacteria bacterium | reverse complement strand
TAGAGGGCGGGGTTAACAAAATCTAATTCACATTCGTTCATAAGATTTTTTAAAAATAATCCTGCGGAGACAGATTTCCGCCGGCGTTGGCCGCATCAAAATTCGATTTATCTATAGGGAGGAACGTGGTGCGCTGGGTATCGAAGTAGAGCTGTATCGCGCCCGTGGGGCCGTTCCGATGCTTCTCAACGAGTATCTCGGACACATTGCTTCTTTCTTCCTTGTTCTCGTTGTAGCGGTCTTCGTTGTGTATGAACATGACGACATCAGCGTCCTGCTCGATGGAGCCGGAGTCGCGCAGGTCCGAAAGGCGCGGCCTGCCGCGGCGCTGTTCGATGGCGCGCGAGAGCTGGGAAAGCGCGAGAACCGGCACGTCAAGTTCGCGCGCGAGTGTCTTCAGTGAGCGCGAGATTTCTGTGACTTGTTGTACGAGCGATTCCGAAGATCGACTGCTGGTCGGTGTCATGAGCTGGAGGTAGTCGACGATAAGGAGGCCGATGCCGCTCTCGCGCTTAAGGCGGCGCGCGACAGAGCGCATCGAGAGGGCGTTCGTCGCCGGAGCATCGTCGATGTAAATAGGCGCTTTGGAGAGCCGCTCCATGGCGTCTCTAATCCGCTCGAACTCGTCGTCGGTCGCGATTTTTCCGGTTCGTAGCTTCCATGCATCTACCTTTGCTTCCGCGGCGAGCATGCGGTCTACTAGCTGCTGCGAGCTCATCTCAAGGGAAAAGATGCCGACAGGCGTCCCATGCTTGATGGCTGTCTGTCTTGCGATATCAAGCGCGAGCGCCGTCTTTCCCATCGATGGCCGCGCTGCAAGGATGATAAGATCCGAGCGTTGGAAACCAGCGAGCAAATTGTCGAGAGCGGTAAAACCGGTCGGCACGCCCCGCATCTCGTACTCTCCTTTGTGCAGGTTGTCGAACCGCTCCCATGCTTCTCCCAAGGCTTCGCGGATCGCGATGAATTTCCGCAGGGTGGGGGAGCTCGTGACCTCGTAGATTCTTTTTTCAGCACTATCGAGGAGATTCTCGATATCCTTCGACTCATCGTACCCGAGTTCCGCGATTTCAGACGACGCTTCGATGAGGGAGCGCATCATCGCTTTCTTCTGGACAATTTCCGCGTAGTACTTCAGGTTCGCGGAGGTCGGCACGACGCTCACGAGTTCGGCAAGATATGAGTTGCCGCCGGCGCGTTCCAAGTCATTCAGCTCTTTGAGGCGGTTCGCCGTCGAGAGGAGATCTATCGGGCTTCCCGAGGCCGCGAGATCGAGCATCGTGCGGTAGATGACGCGATGCTTTTCGACGTAGAATGAATCGGGAGAAAGAAGGTCGGTGACTTCATGGATCACATCGGGCTTCAGCATGATGGAACCCAGAAGCGCGCGCTCGGCTTCGATATTCTGCGGAGGAATCCGTGTCTCGGCCATGGTCCAGGCATTGTAGCATCGGCGCTGTTTTCACCTGACAGAGACAAGCCCCCTCACGCAGGGTTTTCCACGTCCTTGTACACAGACTCTAGAACCAGCGTTTCCGCTTGAAATACAGGAAAAACGCGGCGGTCAGCGCGAACATGACGCCGATGATAATCCAAAAATCTCCCGGCGCGCCGACAATCGGAAGATAATGAGTGTTCATCCCGAAAATGCTGGCAATGAGAGTCAGCGGGAAGGTGACGAAAGCCATGATGGTCAGCGTTTTCATGACTTCGTTCTGGCGGGTGGTAAGGAGTGAATCGTTGGTTTTGCGAAGTTCGGCAACCGTCTCGGAAAGCGCAATGGCGTGGTGATACACTCGGAAATGGAAGGCGCTCACGGCCCGGAAATAATTCCCGAACGCCTCTCCGAAGAGCGACACCCCCACCTGTTCCAGCGATTCCAGAACTTCTTTGTGCGTTCCGAGAGCTCGCTTTTGGTTTAAAAGCTCGCGGCTGACGGAAGAGATAGTTAGCACCATTTCGCGTTCGTGGCCGGAGAATATCTTTTGCTCTATGACGGTAACATTGTCTTCCAGTGATTCGAGTTCGTTCTCGACGCTTTGATAGAGTCGCTCGGAAAGTTCGAGGAGCACATGACCAGTATGGAATGTGCCGGCCGCGGTGTGCTTCAAAAGCATTGCTGCTTCGAATGAGCGGGCGAAATCATAAATCGCCGGTATCGTGTCGTAGTGGACGGTGATGACAAAGTTTTTTCCCATGACAATATCAACCTCCTGTGTTGCTGATGCACCGTGCGTCTGCCGCATGGCAGGAAAGTGCAAAACCGTATAGGCGAATTCCGGATACAGATCAACACGAGGTTTCAAAGTAGGCGCTAGAAGCTCCTGCGGAAGGATTGATCCAAGATCGAATTCCTGTGCCACTTTGTCTATATCGTCGGACGTCGGATTCTCTATATCAATCCAGGTGACTCCTTCGTACTCGTAGCGATTGAGCATGCAGACAGTATACCCCGTGAGATAGCAGCTTCGCTTATCTCACGGGGTATACCCGATGGATTGTATACGAGAAGGAAGGGAAGTACGGCGGTATCGCCGAGAGAACTTTTTGCTTGGGAATCCGTATGGCATAATGAGAAAATTATGGATGATACGCCCCGCTACGGCATCCGCGCGCTCATCGCGGCTTGTTTTATCCTTTTTGCCGTGGGCTTCGTTGTCGGAAGCGTTTTTCATTTCAGGCCCGCAGATACCCAAAACACTTCTTTTGCAGGAGCGAGCGTGCCTGAAGGCGCTGATTTGGGGCCTTTTTTCAAAGCGTGGAATCTGCTCGATCAGAACTTCGTTTCTGCGACCTCGACCGCCACCACGACCACCGAAGAAAAAATCTACGGCGCAATTGGCGGCCTCGCGAATTCATTCGGTGATCCGTACACGGTTTTTTTCCCGCCAAAGGAAAAAACTATTTTCGAGACTCAAGTGCAAGGGGATTTCAGCGGCGTCGGCATGGAAATCGGCATCAAGAACGGTGTCCTGACCGTCATCGCACCCTTGAAGGACACACCCGCATATCGCGCGGGTATCCGGAGCGGTGATGCGATTTTAAAGATCGACGGCACGGATACGTCAGGCATGTCGGTTGACGACGCAGTTTCCGCAATTCGCGGCAAGGAAGGCACCACGGTCGGGCTTGAGCTCCAAAGAGGGCAAGCGGAGCCATTCGACCTCGCTGTGGTGCGAGAAAACATCGCCCTGCCCACCATCGATACGGCGCTGCGCGCTGATGGCGTATTCGTCATCCATGTGTATACCTTCAACTCGCTCGCGCCGGGCAAGTTCCGCGACGCCTTGAGAGAGTTTGCGAATTCCGGTTCGAACAAGCTCCTCATCGATCTTCGGGACGATCCCGGGGGTTACCTTGAAGCCGCGGTCGACATGGCGAGCTGGTTTCTGCCAGTGGGAGAGGCGATCGTGACCGAAGATTACGGCTCGAAGGAGGCGCCGGACGTACAGCGGAGCCGCGGATATGATGTCTTCAATAGCAGCGTGAAGATCGCTATCCTCATCGACAACGGATCCGCTTCGGCTTCTGAAATCTTCGCCGGCGCGCTCCACGATTACGGCAAGGCGACCTTGGTCGGCGAGAAATCTTTCGGGAAAGGCTCGGTCCAGCAGGTCTTTGACGTGACAAACGACACGTCGCTCAAGATCACCGTCGCGCGCTGGCTCACGCCCAAAGGCATCTCCATCTCGCACGAGGGCATCGCACCCGACATCGAGGTGCCGATGACGGACGCCGACCGGAAGGCGAACAAGGACCCGCAGCTCAAGCGTGCTGCGCAGTTTTTGCTCACGGGGAAATAGGTTTAAGGTGCTAGGGACTAGCTTTCAGGTTTCAGAGTTAATTCAACGCTGGCACCTGGCACCTGAAAGCGCTAAGCTATCTTCATGAAAATCATTCTCCTTCAGGACGTGAAGAAAGTCGGTGTGCGTGGCGCAGTCGCTACCGTGGCCGACGGCTATGCGCAGAATGTCCTCATTCCCCGCAAGCTCGCGCTTCCGGCGACTCCCCAGAATCTTTTGCGTGTTGAGCGAGAAAAAAGCATCGCGAAAGAGCGGGAAGCCACTGACGCGGTATCAGCACAGGCAGTTCTTGCGAGCATAGATGGAAAGAGCATTTCGGTACAAGCACGCGCGAATCCTTCGGGAGGGCTTTTCGAGGCGATCCACCCCAAACAGGTTGCGGAAGCGATCCGCACCGAATTAGGAGTCTTGATTTCCGAAGAGGCGATCATGCTTCTTGAACCAATAAAAAAACTCGGCGAATTTCGAGCCGACCTCAAGCTTCATGGAACAACTGCCGGAGTTACGGTTTCAGTTTCAAAACTGAACTGACTGCCTTTTATTTTAATTCCACTACGTTTCGCTTCACTATTGATCCATCGAAACGAATCTTTCGCGCTTTCTTGAACGACACGATGCCGTCTGCTATTGCATAGAGCGTGTGGTCTTTCCCAATGCGGACGTTCTTTCCAGCCATGAACTTCGTCCCTCTTTGGCGGATAATGATGTTGCCTTTTCTCGCTTTTTCGCCGGCGTAGAGCTTCACCCCGAGGTACTGGGGATTGGAATCGGTAAGGTTTTTGGCGGAGCCGGCGGCTTTCTTGGTTGCCATAGGTTTATACTGATTGCATGGCTACTGTACAGGAAATCTGGAGCGGAATCAAGACCATGCGGCACGAAACGAAGGAAAGGATTTTCTATGTCTTTCTCATCATTCTTGTTGCGTTATTCGCATTCGGCCTCGGAAGGCTGTCAGTTTTCTATGGAGGGAAAAGCGATTTCAAGGTCCAGTACCCCGCCGCGCCGGATAGAGGAGGGGAGAGTGCGTTACAATAAGCAAAACGTATGATAGCGCTCGACATAGAAGCGACCGGCGTAGATTCCCGTAAGAATTCGATCCTCTCCATCGGTGCGGTTGATTTCAACAATCCCACGAACCAGTTCTACGACGAATGCCGTGCGTGGGAGGGCGCCCACATCAACGACGAAGCGCTTGCCGTGAACGGTTTCTCGAGAGAAGAGGCGACCGATGCTTCGAAAAAAAGCGAAGCGGAATTAGTGAAAGGATTCTTAGGTTGGGCGACGGATCAACGGGATTGGACGCTCGTGGGTCAGAATCCTTCTTTCGATCGTGATTTCATCCTTGCCGCATGTGAGCGCGCGCATCTCGATTTCCCGTTCGCGCACCGAACCATCGACACACACACGCTCTGCTACATGCACATGATCCAGCACGGCGTCACGCCGCCCTTCGATGCAGAGAAGCATCGCACGGCCCTCAATCTCGACGCAGCCCTCAACTACGTGGGCATTCCGGAAGAGCCGAAGCCTCACAATGCCTTGACCGGCGCTCTGTCCCATGCGGAACTCGCGTCGCGGCTCCTCTATGACCGGAATCTTCTCCCTGATTTTGCTGTCTATCCGATACCGTGGACCGTGCCGCGGAAGCACTGATACGGCACTGATATAATCCGACGCATGTCGAAATACAAAATCGTGAATCCGCCCGGGGAGCACCGCATGGAAGGGGAGCTTCGCGTGTGCGACCCCGAGAAGACCGACCGCACGAAGGATATGGAGACGTGGCGGATCTTCAAGATCATGGCCGAGTTCATAGAGGGTTTCGCGCTTCTCCGGAAATACAAGCTCGCAGTCACGTTTTTTGGCTCATCTCGCTCCGATGTCCTCGATACACATGTCTATGAGCAAGCAACGGAACTTGCAAAGCACCTTTCGGAATCTGGATTTGCGATCATAACTGGAGGTGCGGCAGGAATTATGGAAGCGGCAAACAAAGGCGCCTACGAAGCTGGAGGTCGCTCTATTGGCCTTAATATTCAGCTTCCTTCGGAACAAAAGGTAAACCCCTATCTTACCGACGGACAGACCTACAACTACTTCTTCACGAGGAAAGTCATGCTTTCCTTCGCTTCGGAGGCATACATTTTCTTTCCGGGCGGGTATGGGACGATGGATGAGTTTCTTGAAATCCTCACCCTGTCGCAGACCAATAAGATTAAGCGCGTGCCTATCCTGCTTTATGATAGGGAATACTGGGCTCCGCTTCTTAAGCTTTTTGAGGAACATCTTCTCAAAAAGTACCGTACTATAAGCGAAGGGGATTTAAAGCTCTACACGATCGTGAATTCGGTCGAAGAGGCGTACGAGGCAGTTCTGGAGCTCGTCAAATGCTGATTTATGGCTTCATAAAGCCATAGAAAGCTTATTTTCTTTCCTTGAGGCTTGACACTCGGTTCAAGCTCTGCTACGCTATTAGCAGCTGGCTTTCGGGCCGGCTTTTTGTTTATCCGGTCAGTGAGTTTTGGTGTCGGCGTCCCGCCGCAGTGCGCTTCCCACGGGATAACGAGACAAATCAAAAGTCTCCTTGTGGGAAAGCAAAATTGCACTCTAGGCGCATACAAGCGCAACACCAAAAATCTACTACTGGATTGCCCTGATTTCCAGATCGTTACGGTTCTTGGGGACTCATCGGGCGGCAAAATTTAGTTCAAAAATCAACAAAAAAATGATTATTCCGCTTATCTTTATCCTTATGACAGCGTTTTCAAGTCCCGCGTCGCTTTCGGCCGAGGCTGGAAACACCCTCTCACAGAACCCAGACACCGTAGGTGCCTATGTGAGGCAGTACTACGCCGATACGCCCATCCTTGCGGACATCGCGTGGTGCGAGTCCAGGATGCGTCAGTGGAACCCGGACGGCACTGTCTTCCGCGGGACCACGAACCATTTTGACGTGGGCGTCATGCAGGTGAATGAGCTCTACCAAGGAGATAAGGCAGAGGAGCTCGATATGAACATCTACAGCCTTGCCGGAAACCTTGAGTACGCCAAATACCTCTACGACAAAGAAGGAGCAAAGCCCTGGGCCTCCTCCGAAGCCTGTTGGGACAGAGTAGCAGAGAAATAGCCTTTTTTAGAAAGCTATTTTCCTCTCCTAAACAACATTTGACAAATTTAACCTTGATAGTACAATGTCGGTGTAGTTAGTAACATGACAACTTTACAGCCAATAATTGAAGGAGAACCCGGTGCCCAACCTAATCCACTGATAATGAGCCGAACAATTGCTGGGAAACACGTTGGCAATGCGAATAATAATGATCTTTTACGGACTGTTAATTTTGAAGCGGAAGATAAGGATGAAAAGATAGAAGCAATGAAGCGTGTCACAGCGCATATCGAAATCTGGAAGTATAAGGAAAGCAAAGAACCTGACGGTACTGTTATCCCACGTACCGAACACATAACAGACGCAAGTGGATTCTTTATCCATAATAATTATCTGATCACTGCCGCTCATGTAGTTGAAATCGCGTCTGGCCCGCAGGATCACCTAAGAATCAAAGATTCAGCAAATAGAGTTTATATTGCCAGAGTTGTTCATTCAGATGCTCGAAGGGATTTTGCCATCTTAGAAATCGAAGGTGATGCCCATGGAAGCACTACTATCGGTGACTCTGATACAGTAAAACAAGGCGATACGGTGTATGTAGCTGGAAGCCCAGCTGGTCAGTCAGAATCAATTTTTCCTGTGACTGTTTCAAGGCTTCCAAAGCCCGGAGAAATTCCAAGACGTTACAAACATATGTCGCCAATCGTACCTGGTGATAACCTTGGAGATGGTTTTATTCAAACAGTCCCTGAAATAATAGGAGGTAATTCAGGGGGTCCAGTCTTTAATAAGGTAGGGAAAGTAATCGGAATCGCAGTTGGCACTATTGGTGGTCCTGGTCTTGTAATTGCAGCGAATGAATTTCGTGCCCTTGCCGAACATACAGAACTTTTTATCACTATTTCGTCAGCTATACGTCTTGCTCGAGAAGTAAAGGATGATAAAACATCTGTACCGTCTCTCGAGCGTGGGGTTTCAAATGCTATCAACAACAGTCTAAAGGTTTTTGCGTCAATT
>CAZVGP010000012.1:0-2676 GCA_964626715.1 uncultured Candidatus Saccharibacteria bacterium | reverse complement strand
TCTTTTTGGATTTAATACAAAGTTCAACTACGCGAAGGGACACTTACATCCAGCAGTATCAAAAAGCGTTCAGTGTTACTTTCAAGGATAAAAAAGGCAAAGACAGCATTGATCATGTCCCTTCGTGAATAAAATTGGGGGAATGTGAGGCGTGTAATTAACTCGGTCATAGAAAAAATACCATCATCCGCGAAGTATTTTTGGTAATCTTAACAGACTTGATAAGGGAGTAAGGGAAGCGGCCTTAAGGAATAAATATACTTCGCACAATATATCTTTTACGAAGTACTATATAATAAGGCCAGGGCCTCCGGCTTTGAATCCTTGTAGGCTTTCTATCTATGAGGTAGAGGTAAGGCGGGTGGTGGCGTATTCCACGGGTGTGCTCTACTGCACTTATTATGGGAAGATGGTGTTTGTGTAAGTTAAAAATTTTCTGATGACCCAGAGAGAAAAAACAACAGGACTTGCAAAATATAAAACTTATGATGTTATGATAAAAGGGCACCTATGATCAGAAACCTGAACCAGCTAGAAACGAAACTCGGCCCCACTCCCCTTCTCGAAGCCTTGCGGGAAGAACTTGAGGGCTTGTCAAAGGCTAAAACGGTCATTGCGCGAAAAGTTTCCGCGCGTGCGCGCGTCCGGAATATCAGGAATGCGCACGTCGCGCAGTGCAGCGTTGTTTTCTTTCGAAGAAACTTTTTTGGCTTCATAGAAGCGAACCCGAACGCGGGAGTCCGGCTGATCCGCAGGATGTACGGGATAAAATAAAAACCCCTCCGTGCTGGAGGGGTTTTTAGTGAGCGATTTTCGTTACATTCCGCCGCCCATGCCCATCATCTTCTTCTTGTCGAAGAGGAGGTAGACCGCTGAAAGGCCTACGAGGACGTACACGATCCATTCAACCACTGGCCACGAGCCGAGAATCAGATTGATGATATTCCAATTCCCGCCGGCGAAGCCCCCGATACCGACTAGGCCCCAGTTCAGGCCGCCGATGACGAGAAGCCACCACGCTATCCCATGCAAATTACCCATATATGTATTCGTGTTTAAAGCTTATAAAGCTGCTAATACTCCATACATTGAACACCCAAAAAGAGATCTCCAAGACTGGCATGTGGATAGCAGGCCTCTTTTCAAAAAAGCTCTTGAAAATGCCTTAAAACCTAGAGATATGACATCGGGTTCAAGTATGCGGCTGTCGGCGCCACGGGCATATAGACATTTGCACAGCTTGTTTTCACTTTCACGTCTCCGAGCCGCAGAATCTTCACCTGACTTCCCACGTAGAGCCCGAAATGAAGATGCGGCCCTGTTGCATAGCCGGTCTTGCCGCTATAGCCCAAAAGTTGGCCGGTGGCTACGCGTTCCCCTTGGTAGGAGCTTATGACCGACAGATGTGCGTATATCGAAGCCAGGCCGTCGTCATGCTGCACGAGGACCCATTTGCCGTATGAATAGCAGCCCGCCTCGATATCGGTGTTGCCGGTCCCTAGCACCGTTCCTCCCAAAGCCGCGACGATTCGCGTGCCCTCGGGCGCTCCGAAGTCGACGCCGTTGTGCCCTTGGCCGTGATAGGCTCCCGTTTGGGCGAACGCCGTGTTGCCGAAGTACTGCGTGATGCAGTAGATGTTTCCGTAGATGTTTTTCTGGTTCGGACATCGCGCCATGTACGCGGGGTCGAGCGGAAACGAAAGTACGCCCGAACCCGCTCTCGGTATCGCAGTCGGGTCGAGTGTGTAGCTCAAGGTCGCTTCGTAGTCGGAAAGTTGGCGTTGGAAATCGAGCTGCGCCTGTTTTTTTTGCGCGAGGATTTTCTGATAGGAGGATTCTTTGTTCTTGGTCTGCGCGAGCAAGCTTGCCTGTTCCTGACGGTTCGCATCCAAGACTGCTTTCTGTCCCGAGAGATCCTTTTTCAATGCGACGAGTTCTGCTTGATGCGCTTGCGTCGCTTTGTAGTCTCGGGTGAGCGACTGCTTTGTTGCGGTGAGATCTGAAATCGCATTTGTGAGAGCGGTGTTGAGCGTGGTGAGCTTGCCGGCTTCTTCCCACGCGTCGATGAAGCCGTTTGCAGCGAAGAGATGTTCTATGAGCGTTTCGTCGTCGGAGCGGTATTGGCCTTGGAGCGATTCGACTATCGTTTTCTGGCTATCCCCTATCCGTTTCTGTTTATCAGCGATGGCGCCGCCGAGCTCCGTGAGCTCCAAGGTCGTCTGGGTTATCTTGGCCTGTGTCACCGAGATGTCTGCCGCGATTTTTTTCCGCGAGACGTCGAGACGGCTGATTTCGCTCTGAAGGGTCTGTTTCTGGGTGCTGATGGTCGTCAGATCATTCTGGTATTGATTTATCTCCTTCTCGAGCTGGTCTATCTGGGCTTGCGTGTCCGCTATCTTCTGCTCCACGCCTGCCGCTGTGTCCGCGCGGGTCCATGCGGGCATGAGACCGAACAGCCCCCCGACGAGCAGGAGAAACGCGAATGCAGAGAGCGTTCGGTTAGGAAAGAGTTTCGATGGCGCCACCGATTCGCTTGAGGGTTTCATCTTTCCCTATGATACCGGCAATCACGAAGGGGTCGGGGGATTTCTCCTTTCCGGAAAGCGCGTAGCGCACAGGCCACAAGACCTCTCCCCTGCCCTCCGACTCCGCATAAGGCCAGATGACGTCCTTGAT
>CAZVGP010000011.1:5854-16702 GCA_964626715.1 uncultured Candidatus Saccharibacteria bacterium | reverse complement strand
GACTGGTCTGCCAAGGCACGCGTAATCGCCTGCCGAATCCACCACGTCGCGTAGGTCGAGAATTTGTAGCCCTTGGTGTAGTCAAACTTATCGACGGCCTTGAAAAGACCGAGGTTGCCTTCCTGAATCAAGTCAAGAAGCGAAAGATCTGACGAGCGCGACGCGTATTTCTTCGCGATAGAAACGACGAGTCGCAGATTGGCGCGCGCAAGAAGGTTTTTCGCCTCTTCTTCACCTTCCGTGATGCGCTTCGCGAGCGTGCGCTCTTCCTGTCCGGTCAAAAGTGGGTACTGGCCGATTTCACGAAGATACATCTGAATCGAATCGTGCGCGGAACCCTCGCCGCGATACCCGCCACGCATGACGACTTCGTCCGGCACTTCCTCGAGCATCCCGCCGGATTCCAATACGTCAACGCCCGAAGCCGAGAGCCGCTCATACAGCTCTTCGAGGAACATCACATTCTCTTCGATAGTCGGGAATTCCTTAAGAATCTCGTTGTAGGTCACGTATCCGCGCTCCTTCCCTTTCGCGATGAGACGTCCCGCTTTCGCTTCGAGCAGTGCTAATTTTTTGCCCGAGAGCGGCTTCGCTTTCGCAGGCTTTAAGGATTTCTTCGCAGGCTTTTTCAAGGCCTTTCGCGAAGGTTTCTTGAGAGCTTTCCGTTTTACAGCAGGTCTGCGGAGTTTCCGCAGATGCCGCTTTACCGTCCTCACTTTTTTCTTTTTCGATTTCTTAGCCATAGAACAGTATCGCGCAGAGTACCGTCAGCGGAGAGCCGATGCAAGCGCCGAAAGCTCCTGCATGAGCTTTGCCGTCTGCGCTTCATCGCGGGCGACTTCCGCAGCCCGCAGTGACACGAGCGTCTCGCGGTAGTGCTCATGCGCGGACTCGCGCTTCAGGGTTTCAAAGAGTTCTTCCATCACCTGCGAAAGTTCTTTCGGTTCAGCATAGCGCTCGAGAAAAAGATCCGCTTCAAAGAGAGCCGTCCGTTTCGCATCGCTTTCGGAAAATGCAGAAAACTCTGCTTCTGATAGAGCGGCGCGCAGTACTGCCTCGGTTTTTCGAGCCGATTCCGTATCACCGTGCTCCGTGAAAAGAAGCATGAGGCCAAACAGAAGCCGCTCTATCGTCTCGCCTCGTGAAAGGAACGGCTCCGCACTTCGTGCGAGTTCAGAGTCCTTAGTTCCGAGTTCTGAGTTTGAACTCTGAACTTTGAACTCTAGACTGTGGACTTTCTTAGCTTCCGCCGCCACCGCTTCTTCCGGGACCTGCAAGACTTCGGCAACACGCTTCACGAAATGCGCCTGATCGATCTTATTGTCTATCATCGCAACATACGGCAACACGACCCGCGAAACTTCCAAGCGGAATGTTCGCGCATCGTACTTCGCGTCAGTGATATGCGCGAGGTAGAAATCGACGACATGGAGAGCTCCTTTGACCGCTTCTTTGAAAAGCTCGATGTTGTCTTTGATGAGATCGGCCGGATCGGCGCCAGGAGGCAGCTTTGCGACCTTCACATTCATGCCGGCGCGGAGCGCCACAGCCGCGGCGCGGCCTGCCGCGGCGATGCCGGCGCGGTCTCCGTCGTAGGCGATGAGAAGATTCTGTGAATAGCGCTTCAGAAGCTCCACATGCCGTTCGGTAAGGGCCGTGCCCGACGTCGCGACAGTATTCCGATATCCTGCTTGGTGCGCCATGATGAGATCGAATTGCCCCTCGACGAGGATTGCCGCGCCCAACTCACGGATACCCTCGCGCGCACGGTCGATGCCGTAGAGAGCGCACGACTTGTCAAAGACATCGGTCTCGGGAGAGTTGATGTATTTCGCCTGCGAATGTTCTGGATCATCTTCGAAAATCCTTCCTGAAAACCCAAGGACGCGTCCCGAGACATCGGAGAGCGGGAACATGATGCGGCCGCGGAAGCGGTCGTAGACGCGCGAAGCGCGCGAGTCACGAGTTCCCAGTTTAGAGTTCATAGTTTTGGACTCCTGACTCTGAACCTGAGACTCTGAACTATCTGTCTGTTTAACAAGTCCTGCTCGCTCAAGCTCACTATCAGTGAATCCAAGCCTCGCGAGTTCCGCGTGAAGTGCTTGCCACTCATTCGGCGCATATCCCAAAGACCAGTCTTTTATCGTTTCATCGGAGACTGCGCGGGAGAGCACATACGCCTTGACGTCGGGTCGCGTACCGAGCGTCCGCACGAAAAATTCTGAAGCGGCTGAAAGTGCTGCATAGAGTCGCTCTTTCATGTCGCGCTCGCCTGGCTTTTGGACCGTAAGCGGCACCCCCGCCTTTTCGGCAAGTATCTTAAGCGCGCCTTTGAAATCAATGCCTTCCATCTCCTCGACGAACGTGAACATGTCGCCTCCCTTGCCCGTCGAAAAACAATGATAGAGGCCCCGCTCGACCGAAACGAAAAACGACGGAGTTTTCTCTTTCGTGAACGGCGAGAGCCCTTTGTAGTTTTTCCCCGCGCGCGCCAGCTTCACGTACGGCGAAACAACATCGAGGATAGAAAGGCGTTCTTTTATCTTCTCAACAGTGTCGCTCATCCCGTTAGAGGTAGGATGCCAAAGACATCCGTACGTTATTGAAACATGATAAGTATTCGACCTGCGGTGTGTTAATCACGATGTGAGATTGTTTATAACAATGTAACCTCTAACGGGACTCATGTTTACTCCGTTCTGATACCTGATTTTACCTCTCCCCCGCAGTACTTCTCAACCAGAGCCGCGAGTTCCTCAGTCGCCTTTTCTACAGTGGCGCGGTCGGTGGGTGGCACAGCATCAACGACGATAATGGCATTTACGGTTTCCAGAGTTATCTTGGTGCGCTCCGCTTCGCGCCAGTTCCAGCGGCGGCAGACGACCCCGCGGTCGTCCTTATAGACTGCTTCGCCTTTCTTCGGCGACTCGTTCTCGGAGCCATTGAGACGAATGAATTCTTCGGTGCCATCGGCGAAGGCGAGCGTGAGGGCGCCTTCTATCGCGTCAATGTTCTCGCCTCCCGCGGGAAGAATATACTTGAGCGATATGTAATTATAGAGGTCGACTAGGGTATTGATGCGCGGGAGCGACTCACCCTTGAGAACCCTCCTCACGAGCGCTTCGGCAGAGCATCGATATTCGTGCGGATCGGAGCCAAACTTCTTGTACGCTTGCCTCCACGCCGCGATGAAGGAATGCTTCGAGGGCGACTCGAGGGTTGCGAAATAGTTTCTGACGCCGACAGTGACTTCTTCGACGAGCGCTCCTACCTCTCCCACAAACTTCGAATTATCAATGCCCCACGCTTCTATGATCCCCAGAATGGGATGGAATGTTTCAACGAGCTCTTTCTGAATGACGAACTTCATGTGTGGTTATCCGGAATCTATCTCGCGAGACCTTCCACCACCTGTGCGTTCGGGAGCGATACGAGGAAGGCGCCAGGAACAGCGAGCTTTGATTTTCGTATCCCGCTTCCTATAACGATATAGTCCGACTCGGCAACGGCTTTATCTAGAAGGATTGGCCACCCACCCGGAAGTCCGACGGGCGTGATAGCCCCATACTCCATACCGGTTTCAAGAACGGCTTTCTCCATCGGTGCGAACGACACTCTACGGGCATCAAGTGTACGCCTCGCGAGTCCGTTTATATCCGCACGAGCACTTCCTAAAATAACGCATGCCGCAAGCCATGTCCGATCCGCTCGCTTTGCCTCAAGGACGACACAATTTGCGGCTTGGTGCATCTCAATTTTATAGTATTCGCAAAACGTAGCTGTGTCTGAAAAACTGGGATTAATTTCCGTTACCCTCACCGTACCGGCGTCAGAAATTTTTGAAAGCGAATCGAACACCGGTTTTGCCAAAAGCTCCGGATGCTCTTTCGCAGGAAAAAACTGAAGAGTACCGAGGTTGATGTTCATTGATTATTAGATGTTTTCACTTAGAGCGAGGTTGTGGTATTGCGGAGATACTTAACCATACCAGCGGAGCTTGCCCGTATGCGAGAGACTGAGACTTGGGCAAACGCCCCGGAGTGGTCTCTCGCATGCGGACAACGGAGCTAAGCAATATCCGCAATCCGCTCGCGCGATTCCTCGTTTTCCATCTCCCGCGCCATCTGCTGCGCCCGCTCTTCTTGGAATGCCTTGATGACCGCATGCTTCTTGCTACCGGCAAAGCCCGTGCCTGCGGGAATAAGCCGGCCCACAATAACGTTCTCCTTGAGACCTGCAAGTAAATCGACACTGCCTTTCAAGGCCGCACCGATCAAGATCCTCGTCGTGTGCTGGAAGGATGCGGCCGAGAGGAAGCTTTTGCGGTTCAGAGAAACCTCGGTGATGCCGAGAACCACCGGCTCCGTGGACATCGGCTCCTTATCAACCGCTTCAAGATCGCGGTTTGCGGCGAGCGCGATCGCTTTCTCGATGACTTCTCCCTGCACGAACGAACTCGCTCCCGGGTCGGTCACACGGACGCGCGAGAACATCTGCCGGATGATGACTTCCATGTGCTTGTGGGAGACCGACGCGCCTTGGAGGTCGTAAATCTTCGAAACCTCGTCGATGACATATTCCTGGAGCTTCGAGATGCCGCCGAGCTCAAACAATTCGTCGAGATTTACCGAGCCGTCGGTGATTATGTCTCCTTTCTCGACTTTCTGGCCGACCATGACCATCGGTACGCGCCGGAGCGGCACTTCGTAGGCGATTTTGTCTTTCTTTCCGGAAGCGTGGTCGGGAAGGACCAACACCGTTTTGACGCCCATCTCATCTTTGATTTCCGATACTTCGCCGGAAACAGCCGACAGGACCGCGGACGCTTTCGGCGGACGCTTGTCAAACAATTCTTCCACGCGCGGCAAGCCGTGCGTGATATCGCCGCCTATGGTCGCGACGCCCCCGGTGTGGAAGGTGCGCATGGTGAGCTGGGTCCCCGGTTCGCCGATCGCTTGCGCGGCTATGGTGCCGACCGCCTCGCCGATGTCGATGATCTGCCGCGTCGCAAGATCAGCGCCATAACATTTCTGGCAGATGCCGCGCTCGGAAGCGCAGCTCATGGGAGAGCGGACGATTGCCTCCTCGACGCCGGATTCATCCATGAGAGCGGCATCATCCTGTGAGATCAAGTGTCCGCGCTTCCAGCTTTTGCCGCCGGCTTCAACGTCCTTTGCAAGCACGCGCCCCACGAGCGCCTTCTCCAAATCCGAAATCATGCCCGCGCGGCTCTTCCGAATCGTGATGCCAGTCTTCACGCCGCAATCGGCTTCGGTCACGATGATGTCCTGCGCAACGTCGAACAGGCGGCGCGTGAGATACCCCGCGTGCGCGGTCTTCAAGGCCGTGTCGGTCAAGCCCTTTCTCGAGCCGTGAGTCGTCGTAAAGTATTCCGTCGGCGTCAGACCTTCCTTCATCGAGGAGGTAACGGGAAATTCGATGACCTCTCCTTTTGTGTTCGTCACGAGGCCCTTCATGCCTGCCATCTGGGAGAGCTGCCTGACCGAACCGCGCGCCCCTGAAACGACCATCGTGTAGACGGACGAGAGCGTATTCAGAGACGGAAGGATCTCTTTCTCGATATCGCCTATCGCCTTCTGCCACACTTCGACCGTGAGACGGATCTTCTCGTCTTCGGTCAAAAGGCCGTTCTCGTATTGTTCTTGTATGTCCTGCGCTTCCTTCCGCGCTGCGTCGACGATCTTATTCTTGTCTTCGGGAATCTTGAGGTCATTGAAGCTGAACGTGACGCCGGATTTGGTGGCGAACTGGAAGCCGAAGTGCTTGAGCTTGTCGAGGATGCGGGGCGTTTCGGAGAGCCCGTAGATGCTGATGACATCGTCAACCAGCTTGCCCAGCTGCTGCTTTTTCACTTCGTCGTTGACGTAGGGATAATCTTTCGGAAGGATTGAGTTGAAAAGCAGCCGGCCGACGGTCGTCTCGAATCGCTGTCCTTTGAACATGGCATACTTGGCGCTCCCTTCGGTCGGCTGGACGGAGACTTTTGCATGCACGCCGACATCGCCGAAATCGTACGCAAGGATGGCGGCGTTGGGGCTCGGGAAACTCTTTCCCTCCCCTTTTTCGCCGGGAATGCCGCGCGTCATCCAATAGACGCCCAGAGCGATGTCCAACGGTTTTTCAAAGATGACCGGCTGGCCGGATCCCGGCTTCAGGACGTTTTTCGCCGCTGACATGATGTCGCGCGCCTCCATCTGCGCTTCGGTCGAAAGCGGCACGTGGATTGCCATCTGGTCGCCGTCGAAGTCGGCATTGAATGCGGGACATACCAGAGGGTGGAGCTGAATGGCGTTCCCTTCCACGAGGCGCGGGCGGAACGCTTGGATGCCTTGGCGGTGTAACGTTGGTGCGCGATTGAGAAGCACATATTTCCCTTGGATGACTTCTTCAAGGATGGCCCACACTTCGGGAATGCCCTCTTCGATAAGCCTGCCCGCGCCGCGGATGTTGTGCGCGAGCTCTTGCTCCAGAAGCCGCGCGATGATGAAGGGACGGAAAAGCTCCAAGGCCATCTTCTTTGGAAGTCCGCACTCATCAAGGTCGAGATCGGGCCCGACAACAATGACCGAGCGGCCCGAATAGTCGACGCGCTTGCCAAGGAGGTTGAAGCGGAAATAGCCCTGCTTCGATTTTAGATAATCCGCCAAAGACTTCAGCGGCCGCCGCTGCGCTTGGCTTTGCGCGGAAAATGCCGCGCCGCCGCGGCGGATGGAATTGTCGAGGAGCGCGTCGACCGCTTCCTGCAGGATGCGCTTCTCGTTGCGCAGGATGACCTCCGGCGCCATGATGTCGCGGAGTTTCATGAGGCGGTTGTTGCGGTTGATGACGCGGCGGTAGAGGTCATTGACGTCGCTGGTCGCGTGGCGGCCGGATTCCAGTGCGACCATGGGCCGCAACGCCGGCGGGGTCACGGGAATCCTCGTCAGAAACATCCATTCGGGACGGACGCCGGCCTTCACCATCGAGCGCACGAGGGACAATCGCTTGTTTATCTTCTCGCGTTCTGCCGCTCCTGCTTTTTCGAGTGCAGACTCCAAGTCCGACGCGAGCTTCTGCATGTCGAGATTCTTGAAAATGTTGTATATCGCTTCAGCGCCGATGCCCGCTTCAAAGAACGTGCCGTACTTCACCGAAAAGCGGTGGTATTCGATCTCGTCCAAAACGACGCCCGGCTGGATGCGCTCGATGTCCGCTTTTGCCGCCAGCATGAGGGTCTTCAATTCCGTCTGCGCTTTTTCGTTCGTGACCGCCTTGAATTTCGCTTTGTATTCGCTTTCCAACTCCGTCGCGAGACGCGCACGCTCATCCTCATTCACTTTCGTGACGATATAACCAGCAAAATAGATGACTTTCTCCGCGTCAGTCGCCGATGTGCCCAAAATAAGCGCGATCCTTGACGGCACGGAGCGCAGAAACCAGATGTGGGTGACGGGTGTCGCGAGCTCGATGTGGCCCATCCGCTCCCTCCGGACGATGGAACGGGTCACTTCGACGCCGCATTTCTCGCAGACGATGCCGCGGAAGCGGGGCCCTTTATATTTGCCGCAGTAGCATTCAAAATCGCGCTCCGGCCCGAAGATGCGTTCGTCAAACAACCCGTCCTTCTCCGAGCGTTGGGTGCGGTAGTTTATCGTCTCGGGTTTTCGCACCTCTCCCCACGACCAATCCAAAATCCGCTCAGGACTCGCGAGCTTGAGGCCGATCCAATCAAAGTTCGACGTGTCGATGACTTTCCCTCGTTTTTGATCCATCCTGTTGTAGAGTTTCGGCTTGCGCTTACGCGCCAGCGAAACCAGTTATTGCTATTAATGCCGACGACCGAACAAATCTCCTCAAACCACTTTTCATTCGAAGAATAAGCCGAAACTTCACAACGGGATCCATACGTTTTTTGGATTATGCGCCCGAGCGCGATCTGTTAAATTTTCTTGGCGGTTCCGGTTCGCTCCCATCTTTCCTTCCGAGAATGACATCGAGGCACAAGCCACGCAGATGATTGACCAACACGTTAAAAGCCGCAGGCGTATGCGTCTGTTCGATGGGCCGGCGCTTCACGATGGCATCGAACGCCGCGGAGCGGCCTTGGATATCATCAGATTTAATGGTGAGCATCTCACGCAAGGTGTACGCCGCGCCGTAGCCAAGGAGCGCCCACACCTCCATTTCGCCGAACCGCTGGCCGCCGTTCTGCGCCTTGCCGCCCAAAGGTTGCTGGGTAATCAATGAGTACGGTCCGATGGAGCGCATGTGTATCTTGTCCTCGACCATGTGATGGAGCTTGAGGATGTACATGTAGCCCACGGCGATATCCTGCTCGAATTTCTCGCCGGTCCTGCCGTCATACAAAGGCATCGTGCCCGATTCCGAGAAACCCGCTTGTGTGAGCTCGTTCCTGATTTCTTCCTCGGTCGCTCCGGCAAACGACGGACAGACGGCCTGATAGCCCGACGTGTGCGCCGCAAGTCCGAGGTGCATCTCGAGTATCTGCCCCAAGTTCATGCGGGACGGAACGCCCAAGGGAGTCAAGATGATGTCGACGGGTTCGCCGTCTTTTGTGTAGGGCATGTCTTCGGCCGGAAGGACGCGCGAGATGACGCCTTTGTTGCCATGCCGGCCCGCGAGCTTGTCGCCCACGGAAACGTTCCGCATCTGCGCCACGGTTATATAAATCTTCTTGATGGTTCCCGATTCAAGCTGGTCGCCACGCTCGCGGGAAAAGACCCGAACGCCGATGACACGTCCGCGCTTGCCCCCTTCCATGCGGAGCGACGTATCTTTCACGTCTTTTGCCTTATCGCCGAAAATAGAACGCAAGAGCCGCTCTTCGGGCGTCAACTGTGTCTCGCCTTTCGGCGTGACTTTGCCGACGAGGATGTCGCCGGGCCGTACTTCCGCGCCGATCCTGATGACGCCCTCTTCGTCGAGGTTCCGGAGTTTCGTTTCCGAGACGTTCGGAATGTCGGGAGTCGTGACTTCGGGCCCCAGCTTCGTGTCGCGGACAGAGACATCGAATTCTTCGATGTGGATCGTCGTAAACTTGCTCTTTTGAACCAAGCGCTCCGAGATGATGATCGCGTCTTCGTAGTTGCTGCCGAACCAGCTCATGAACGCCACGCGGACGTTCTGGCCGAGCGCCAGTTGGCCTTTGTCCGTGGAAGAAGTGTCGGCAAGAAGTTCACCGCGCTTCACTTTCTGCCCCGCGGAAACTGCCGGGCGGTGATTGAAGCACGAGAATTCGTTGGTCATGGAGAAGGGCACGAGCTTGTAGTCGTGCTTCTTTCCCTTGTCGTCGACAACGATGATGTGCTCGGCATCGGCCGCAGTCACCACTCCCGGCTCCTTTGCATAGATGAGCCTGCCGGTATCGCGCGCCGCCATCTCTTCGATACCGGTCGCGATGATAGGCACTTCGGGAATGACGCACGGCGTCGCCTGTTTCTGCATGTTCGAACCCATGAGCGCGCGGTTCGCATCGTCATTTTCTACGAACGGGATCATCGAGGTCGCGATCGAGAACATCTGGTTCGTCGCGACATCCATGTACTTCACATCCTCATGGTGGGCAAGGATTGGTTCTCCCTTGAGGCGCGCTTCCACGTACTCTTCTTTGAAAGAGCCGTCAGGATTCAGGGCAACCGCAGCGTGCGCGATCGGGTGCTGCTCTTCTTCGAACGCATTGAGATAGATGATGGAATCAGTCACCTTCCCGTTCTCGACTTTCGCATAGGGCGTCTCGATGATGCCGAAATCGTTGATGCGGGCGTACGTCGCGAGCCGGAGTATGAGGCCGATATTCTGTCCTTCCGGCGTCTGAATGGGACAGAGGCGCCCGTAGTGGCTGGTATGAACGTCGCGCACTTCAAAGCCCGCGCGCTCCCGCGTCAAGCCCCCGGGGCCCAAGGCAGAAACCGTGCGGAGGTTCTCAAGCTCATCGAGGATGTTCTGCTGAGCCGCAAGCTGGGAAAGCTGATTTGCCGTGAAAAATTCCTTGATGGCAGCGGCAAGCGGGCGAGGATTCACGAGCTGCGTCGGCATGGTTGTCTCGACATCGATTGTAGACATCTTGTCCTGGATGTTCCGTTTCATGCGGGAGAGGCCCACGCGCACGCGCGCTTCGAGAAGCTCACCTACCTGACGCACGCGCCTGAAGCCAAGGTGATCGATGTCATCGCCTTCCGCGCCGGGAGTATTATTGAGTTCGATGATGTGTCCGAGGATGAGGACAAGATCATCGAGAGAGAGCGAACGCTCCTGCAGATCTTTCGGGTCCAAGGAGCGGTTGAAGCGCTGATTGAAACGGTGGCGGCCCGGATAGGAAAGGTCGTAGCGCTCCGGCGAGAAGATGCCCTTGACGTATTCGCGCGCGGTGTCGGGTGTCGCGAGGTCGCCATCCCGCAGGCGCCGGTAGATCTCGATGTAGGCCTGCTCGACGGTCTTCGCGGAATCCTTCTCGAGAGTCGCCTGGATTGCGCTCTTTCCACCCGGGACGCGCTCGAAAAGCGTCAGCATGTCGCGGTCGAAGGGCGCTCCCAGAACCCGAAGGAGCATGGTCGCGGGAAACTTGCGTTTCCGGTCTATTTTCATGAAAATCGCCCCGTCTGCTTCCGAATCAACCTCTATCCACGCGCCGCGCGCGGGAATCACTTTCGCACCGAAGCAGTTCTTCCCGCGGACCTCCGAAGCCGAGAAGAACACGCCGAAGGAACGGGCAAGCTGCGGCACGATGACCCGCTCGACGCCGTTTATGATGAACGTGCCATGCTCGGTCATGATCGGGAAATCCGCGAGAAAGATGCTCTGCTCTTTTTTAGAGTTCAGGCTTTTGTT
>CAZVGP010000011.1:0-5754 GCA_964626715.1 uncultured Candidatus Saccharibacteria bacterium | reverse complement strand
ACTTCCGAGCTTGAAATACGCTCCTCTTCAATTGATTCGAAGGTACCGAGGACGCCCGGAAGCTGACGGGTAACGGCATCGATAACGAGCATCGCGGGTAATTCGCCTCCGGTCAGCGTGTAGGGACCTACGGACACCTTCTTCGCTTTGAGGATTTTTTGCACGCGGACATCGATACCTTCATAGTGGCCGCAGATCAAGATGATCTCCTTCACTTTTTTCGCAACGGCCCGCGCATCAGCGTTTTTGAATCTTTTCCCAGAGACGTCGAAAAAATAAACTTCAGCTTTTCTTTTGCCGATGGCCTTCTGAACCGCTTTCAGGAACGGTTCCGCCTGAAGCACCATCCCCGGTCCGCCCCCATAGGGCCGTTGGTCGACTCTGCGCCACTTATCCTTCGTAAAATCCCGTGGGTTGTAAAACCTAATCGCGATTTTTTTGCTTCGAATCGCCCGTCCGATAATCGACGAACCTATGTAAGACTCGAACGCCTCTGGGAAAAGGGTGATGACGTAAAAGATAAACTTAGGCATGCGCTTTTTAAAAATAACACATAATAGCTGTAAAAGTTAAGGCATGCTCGACGACACGAGCGCTGAAGAAGTCCTATATTGGAGCTTGTTCAAAAGCTAGCAATCAACGATGAGTGAGCCATAATACCAAAGAGAACAAATAAGCCCCGAGGGCGATAGCAATAGCCCATAACGATCCTCTAATTTTATCTTTACGGTCGGAATATACTTCGTTGTCCTGCGAGCCATTATTATTTAATTTGCTATGTATTTGAGCTGGGACAAAACGATGAGTTGAACGGACTTCTGGCATCATAGTCACATCGATTGGCGGCTGCAAAAAAGTTTGATGCGGCACGTGCAATCCATGCCGGTCAAAGCGTATTTCAGAAGAAAGACGATGTTCTACTTGTGAGGCTCCTGGCTCTGGCATGTTGCAGGTGCGTATTACACGGTCTTATGAGCGCCCTAGCTATAGTCTGATTTTTGCTACTGTACTGTATTTCATAGAAAATGCAAACAGTTTCGCACTCACACCAAAAAACTCCCCTCCCGGGAGTTTTTTGGTGAAAAGGATTTTTATTAAACTTCTACAATCGCAAATCCTCGAGCGCTTCGTCCACCGAACGCGAGGCCGGACCCGGCTCGCTTCCGCCCATGTTGCCTGAACCCATCGGAGCTCCTCCCATGGAGCCGCTCTCTCGCATCGAGCCGCTTATGGAGCGCATGCCGCCTACGGGCTCGTTGATCTTGAGGTTCACGCGCGCGTTATTCTTCATGCCGACGACCCGAAGAAGAATGCGAATCGCTTTCGCCGTGTTACCCGAACGGCCGATGACCTTTCCCATGTCGGCAGGATTCACATCGAGCGTCAAGAGCACTCCCATCTCATCGACCTGACGATTTACCTTCACATCGGAAGGATTATCGACAAGCATCTTGATAACGTATTCCAAGAACTCCTGATCCTGATTTGGCATACCGTTTCTTTCTTAAGCTGATATCCGGCCAGTAAGACCGCTCCAGCAAGAATACGACAAAAAGGTAATTTGAGCAAGAAATACCGCGTCTGCGAGGCATGCGTGCTACACTGGCTTGCTTTTCTGTCGAGCATGAAAAAACGCTTCAAAAAACGGGATCCTCTTGAAGAACATCACAGGCTCTCAGGGAAAATCGGGATTTATGGGAAAGCGCGCCTGAAGAACGCTTCAGATTGGAGCACGTTCTATACGCCCGGCGTCGGCGCTGTCTCATCGCATCTCGCCAAACATCCGGAAGACGCACGAGCACTTACCATAAAAAACAACAGCGTTGCCATTATCTCTGACGGCTCCGCGGTTCTGGGACTCGGCAATATCGGCCCCTACGCAGCGCTGCCGGTCATGGAAGGAAAGGCGCTCATTTTCAAAGAACTCGCGGGCATCGACGCATTTCCGATCGTCCTTGCAACACAAGACCCGAAAAAAATCATCGAAACGATAGTAAACATCGCGCCGGCCTTCGGCGGTATCAACCTCGAGGACATTGCCGCACCGCACTGTTTCACTGTGGAGACGGAACTCAAAAAGAGGCTCGGCATCCCCGTCATGCACGACGATCAGCACGGAACGGCGGTTGTCGTGTTCGCGGCGCTTCTGAACGCATGCCGCGTCGCTGGGAAAAATCTCAAGAAAATATCGGTGACGGTCCTTGGCGCAGGGGCTGCCGGTACCGGAGTCTCCAAGCTTCTGGTGAATGCCGGAGTTTCCGATATTCTTGTCGTCGACAGAAGCGGCGTCATCGGACGGCACCGGAAAGACTTGAATGCCTACAAGAAAGAGCTCGCGCGGATGCCGACAAGGCGAAAAAATGCGAAAACGCTCTCGGATGCGCTCGTTGGGTGCGATGCATTGATAGCGGTTTCAGGGCCCGGCAGCGTTTCGGAAACGCAGCTGCGAGCAATGGCCCCAAAGTCGATCGTCTTCGCGCTCGCGAATCCTGTTCCTGAAATCATGCCGGAGAAAGCGGCTCGTGCTGGAGCATTCATCGTCGCAACAGGCCGTTCGGATTTTCCGAATCAGGTTAATAACGCGCTCGTATTCCCTGGAATTTTCCGCGGAGCGCTTGATAGGAAAGTCAAAGCCATAACTGAAGACATGAAAATCGCCGCAGCCAAAGCCCTTGCCTCGCTCGTCAGAAAGCCGACCATTAGTCATATCATCCCGTCCATCCTTGACCCTCGCGTTACGAAGACAGTCGCACGAGCGATACGCTAGCGTGATGCATCAAAAAACAGACCCGCTATTCAGCGGGTTTTTCTTCTGGATTAGTTTCGGAGCCAGATTCGGCTGCCACTTCTGGTTTTTTCTCGGCAGGCGCTTCAGCTTTCGTTTCAGGCGTTTTTTTCTCTTCAGCAGGTTCTTTTTCTTTCAATTCTACTTTGTGTCCGCGCACGTTCATTTTCTTCCCTTCTATGACCCCTTTCGTGATGAGAAGATTGTTGACTGTGCCGGAAGCCTGCGCGCCCTTCGAGAGCCAGTGCTTCACGCGCTCTTCGTCGATGATAGTATGTTTAGTCTTTGGATTGTAGGAGCCGAGAACCTGCAGAGGATTCCCTGCCTGCGGATGCCGGGCTTTTTCAGACACGATGATACGAAACGCCGGATTGTTCTTCCGGCCGGTTCTTTGGAAACGTATCGTGAGCATGCGGGGGACTGTAGCAGAAAAAGTTTTGTGCGTCAAACCCAGACACTAACTTTGCTATCGTTGCGTCTGTATTTCCAAATTTCTTCCACAAATATCTTATAGCCTGTGAAATTTACCTATCTCTTCAAATCGTGTACACGCAACAGAAATACAATGCCAAAGTTAGTGTAAGGGTCAAAGTGTTATAGTGACGAGAGTGAAAGGCTCTGAAAAGAAAAAAGATTTCACCCGCGTACCTCGAAGAATGAAGGGCATCATCGACGTGACCCGGAGCGGTAAAGGTTTTCTTCTGGACCCGAAGGGAGACATCCCCGTTCCGCGAGAACGCCTCGGCGGGGCTTTGTCGGGAGATGTTGTGGAAGTCGCTCTCGTACAGGGCAGGCGTGAAATGATCGGGAATGTCGTCCGCGTCATAGAGCGTAAAACCAATTCATTCGTCGGAGAAATCATGCGCTCGCCTATCGGCATGGTGCTTCGGCCCGATGACTCACGGGTGTATTTCGATTTTTTGATTGCCGGCGCGCAAGGCGCGCCGGAAGGCCACAAGGCAATCCTCGATGTCACGGATTGGCAGCATGAGCCGCCTGAGGGGAAGATCCGCTCGGTTCTCGGCAAGTCGGGCGAGCACGAGACGGAGATGCGCGCCATCATCGCCGCAAAAGGGTTCGAGAGCGATTTCCCGAAAGCAGTTCTTGATGAAGCCAATAAAATTTGGACATCAAATATAAGTCGGACATCGGATGTCCGACTTCGCAGAGATTTCCGCGACACGCTGACATTCACGATAGATCCGGATACCGCGAAAGATTTTGATGACGCAATTTCATATAGGAAACTTCAGGACAGCGCGATGGAAATCGGGATTCACATTGCGGACGTAACGCATTTCGTGAAATCCGAAAGCGCGTTGGACAGGGAGGCATACAAGCGCGCGACATCGGTCTACCTCGTAGACCGCACCGTCCCCATGCTTCCACCGGAGCTTTCGGATGATCTTTGCAGTTTAAAGCCCGACGTCGATCGGCTTACCTTCTCTGCAGTATTCACAATCAAAAACGGAATTGTTGCCGAGCGATGGTTCGGAAAAACGGTCATCCGTTCGGCAAAACGTTTTACCTACGACGAGGCAGATGAAGCGCTCAAAAATTCGAAAACAAAATACCATCCGGAACTCTCGGCGCTGTGGAACTTCGCATCGAAGTTACGGCGCGAGCGCCACGCAAAAGGGTCAATCATGTTCGGTACGGACGAAGTGAAGCCGGTTCTCGATGCGAAAGGAAAAGTTACCGGTTTCAAAAGAACAGAATATACCGAATCGCACCAGCTCATAGAAGAACTGATGCTTCTTGCGAATCGGGAAGTTGCGACCTTGGTCTCGCACCGGCTTGGCAAGAAGAATCGTCTCTTCGTGTATCGCATCCATGACGTGCCGAATCCGGAAAAGCTCGAGGAATTGGAGGTTTTTTTACGCGCAATCGGCTACCAGCTCTCGAAAGGAAAGCGCGCCTCTGCACGGGACTTGAATCGAGTGCTGAAAGAAAGCGAAGGGTCGGTGCATGAGGGCGTCATACGCACTGCTACCATCCGCTCGATGGCGAAGGCAATCTACACGACGAAAAATATCGGACACTATGGTTTGGCGTTTGAGGATTACGCGCACTTCACCTCCCCTATCCGCCGCTATCCCGACGTCATGGTGCATCGGACTCTCGAAACTATCCTTGCCGGAAAACGCGTTTCCGAAAAGCCGGAAGAGATAGAAGAGCGCGCGGTGCATGCTTCGGCGCGTGAGGTTTCGGCAGCCGAAGCCGAGCGCGCAAGCGTGAAGCTGAAGCAAGTCGAATATTTCGCTGAGCGCATCGGCGAAGAACGCGAGGGTATCGTCTCTGGCGTTACCGAGTGGGGTATTTATATCGAAGACAAGGAAACTGCCGCGGACGGGATGGTCCGCTTGGCCGCGATGACCGACGATTCGTACGAATACCATCCGCGTAAGTTCGCGGCCGTAGGCCAACGCACCAAGCGCTCGATCCGCATGGGTGACGCGGTCCGCTACAAGATCGAACGAGCCGATCTTGAAGAGCGGACACTAGACTTTTCTGTGCTGTTTGAGACCTAGGAGAATGAGATTGAGCGTATGCTCGACAAGGATATCAAGAGTGTCTTCTTTGGGAATGCTTTCCTCTCCAGCAAGAAGCTCGGAGATTTCCGTGCAAGCCGCTACGAACACCTGAACGCCGAGTGACTTTTGCTTCTCGACTATCTCCATCAGCCGTTTCTTGTTTCGGGCAAGGTCGCCCGTGGCGTTGTAGTCGACGACGATTCCAGCGATGGCATTGAGATCGCTTTGGGTCGGATTCTGGTACTGGAACCCGGGGAAATTGAATAAGCCGGACTGCACTGTCGCTGGTGTGCCAAGGATACACAGGACCTGCCCCTCTCTTTTTTCCAACAGCTTTTCTTTCACCGCAGTGCGAAGGGAGACGATATTCTCGAATCCGCTCTGGGCAATCAGCTGATCCCGGAACAAGTGAATGGTGTTGCATACCATCACGAT
>CAZVGP010000010.1:14595-16799 GCA_964626715.1 uncultured Candidatus Saccharibacteria bacterium | reverse complement strand
CCGCATATCGCCCTCGCCGACGACGATGAGGCGGGCAGCGGGTACCGCGCTTTGCACCGATTGCATCGCATCTATGAGAATCGCAAGGCCTTTGTGCTGATTGCTTTTCCCGAGTCCGGCGACGAAAAGGACAGTCGGAGGAAAATCTTTTGCGCCGTTTTCCGCGCAAAATGTTACGCTGTCGACTGCCGGAGTGATCGTGACGCTTTTGTCGGCGTATCGAGACAAAAATTCGTTGCGGATGAAGTCCGACGAGCAGATGATGCGCTCGGCGCGCTTGAGCACGGAATGCAGGGGGCCGTGTTCATACAGCTGGACGAGTATGTCAGAGACGAATCTGTTTTTCCGCATGCTGCCCGCGTGGTATGTCACGACGAGCGGCTTCCCGCGAGTGAAAAACGCGGCGATGTCAGCGATGCCGGGGACCGGCATATGCACGTTCACGATATCCGGATTTTCGCGCCCGAGTATGCTCGGCACTTTCCACAGCCAGTTGAGCGCGAAGGGAGTATTTGAGAACCGATGCCGATATTCCAGACGATAGATCGTAAAATCGGGCGTTTCCTTCCGGGTATCGCCGGCATCTTTTTCTCCCGTCGTGATGACGACCACGCGCCAGCCATGCTCGCTCTCGAGGCGTAGCGCTAGTTCCGAGACATAGCGCTCCAAACCTCCCGTGTGGGGAGGGAAGTACGGTGCGATTATTGCAACGGTTTTTTTCGGATCGGGGTTCATATGAGGTCTCTATTGGCGACGTACCGTATGCCGTCGCGGTTCGCGATGTGCCGGAATACCCGCTCCAACCGGTCCCACTCATTCCGCGCCTCGATTTCCCACGAGTGTCCCCAGATGTGGAAGATGCCCCCTTTCTTGAGAGCGCGGTCAAAGAGCGCTATCGCGAGAGTATCCCAGCGGCGATAGAAGCGGAAGAACCTCAGGGGATTGAATCGCGCGAAGCGCGCGATATGCCACGCGTCCGACCAGTGGTCATAGGTGTGCACGGTCGTCGGAAGCGCGTATCTGTCGGAATCTTCTCCGAATGAGAATCGTTTCGTCGTGCGTGCGAGAGCGAAACCGCTCTCGCCGACCATCCGCTCGTGCTTTCTCGAATATTTGCCGGCCGGATAGCAGAAACTTTTGATCGGGGCGTTCACCCACCGCTCGAGAACCTCTTTTGACTTTCTGATTTCATGCTCCGCTCTCGCATCATCTACCTCGGTCAGGCGCGGATGGGTCATCGTGTGCGCCCCGATCTCGAAATCCTTCGCGAGAGCGGCAACGCTTTTCTGATTGAGACGTTTCGCCGGCGGGATTTCTGAATTTTCCGGAGCGATGTAAAACGTGCCGGCAATGCCATAGCGTTTCATGAGGCTCGCGAGCTTGAGGTCCAAGACGTGGCCGTCGTCCCAGCTCGTCGTCACCACAGGCTTGCATTCCTGCTCGATCTCGGCATACAGGCGTATCACGCTCTTGATATTCTTTTTCCAATCGAATCTCTCTTTCGCGATTGCTCGGGAGTAGGAGGCCATGCGCCCTGCACGCTCTTTGCTCGCCACAATACGTTTGATCGCATACTTCAACGCTTTTACAGTCGGCTCTATGAATGCGATGAGGTTCCGGTCAATGGCGTAGAGCGCATAGGCCGGCTCGTCGGTCGTTATGATCGGCAAGCCGCTCGCCATCGCTTCCTGCATGGCAAGCGTCATGAGTTCGCCTCGCGCGGGAAGGGCGAATATATCCGCTGCGCGATAGAGGCGTGCGAGGTCGCTTTGATTTAGCGCTCCCATGAAGTGCACGCCGCGCTCGGCGTGCCAGTCTTTTGGTATGGCTCCTGAACCCGCGAACACGATGTCGTAGGCCGTGTCGCGCGCCTGGAAAACGGTTTCGAAGCCTTTTTTCGGGACAAAGCGACCGACAAAAAGCACCAACGGCTTATCAAGCGGCAATCCGAAGGCTTTACGCGTTTCAGTTTTTTCGCCTTTTTCAGCGGGACGAAACAATGAAAGATCGATGCCGTTTGAGAGTTCCAATATTTTTTCCGGATCCACGCCAGAGCGCCTGAGAAACTCGCTGACGATAGGGTTGTACGCAATGATTGTCTTCGCATACCCAAACATGAACCGCCCCCATGTGTGATAGACGATTCTCTCAATGGCGGTAACGATTTTGGAAGGATGCTCTACTAATCCGACATGCTGTGTGAG
>CAZVGP010000010.1:13176-14495 GCA_964626715.1 uncultured Candidatus Saccharibacteria bacterium | reverse complement strand
GGCCGCCAGAGGAGGTTTCGCATGAGCATCAGGAGTATCCGCGCGCCGTCATAGAACGGGCGCAGGTTCGACCGGCCGCTCCTCGGATCGTAGCTTATCGGGACCGAATAGATCTCTTCGCCCAAGCGCGCCATCTTGGTTATCATTTCCATCTCTATCGCGAACCCTTCGGACGTGAGGTGCGGACGCAGTTTCTCCACGACCTCGCGCGTCCAGGCGAAATAGCCTGTCAGCGCATCGGTCACGTTGACCTGATAAAACTGGCGCACGAGGTGCGAAAACAGCCAGTTGCCGCCGCGATTCAAAAGCGTCATCGAATTTTTGGAGATGCGGCCGGCGAGGCGCGAACCGGTCACGGCATTGCAGAAGCCCGAATCGAGCAATTCCAGGAGCCGGAGCATCTCTGCGGAGCGGTATGTCGCATCGCCGTCGAGCATCACGACATAGTCGGTGTCTCTGGAGACGGCGTTGAATCCCTGCCGTATCGCGTTCCCTTTGCCCTTCTTCGGTTCGTGGATGACGGTGACGCCATGCGAGCGCGCGACCCGCGCCGTTTTGTCATTTGAATTGTTGTCTATGACGATGACGTCGAGCTCGTACCCGTACCTCTTGAGCTTATCGGAGGGGAAGCTCTCCAACACTTTCCCGATCCGCTGCTCCTCGTTGAAGCAGGGGATGAGGACGGTGACTTTTTTCAGCTTCTGCGTTTTCATAATTACACTGGATTACTCGAGAGCGGAAAATCGATGCGCTGTCCTCGATCCGGAAGTTCCACGATGACCGTCGCATCGCGTGTCTCGAAGCTTTGCGGAATCGTGTATTCCACGATGACGCGGTCCGCCGCGTCGTTTTGTATCGTCTTCGTGCCGTTTGCGATGGGGTAGGTCTGGCCAGCGGGAGCCATAAGGTATACGCGGTAGGCATATATCGTATCGGCTCCTTGCACGTTATGGATAGTGTATGAAAAGGAGAGTGTTTTTTCGCCGGGTGTTTCTGAAGATTTCAGTGACGGATACGCGCTGAAATAGAGTTCCGTGAAATGCTCGTCGTGCGGTATGAGAGAGAGGGTATCGGCCTCGACAGAGAGAGGTATTCTGAATTCGTATACAAAAATACTAAGAGCAATAAAAGCCGCGAGGATGAAAAATGGCAGGTACTTTTTTTGAAGAAGCGGTAATGCGACCGTCATGATACAAATAGGCCCTTGTTGAGCCGTAATTGCGCAAAATGATTCTTCGCGCGCTCTATATTATAGTGTTAATTTTATGATTTTGTCAAGTTGAAAAACGCTGAAGAATCAGCGTTTATTGGAGCATGCC
>CAZVGP010000010.1:5228-13076 GCA_964626715.1 uncultured Candidatus Saccharibacteria bacterium | reverse complement strand
GCGGAAAGCGCGAGGAGGATAAGGATGCAAAGCGATACCGGAACGTCTGAAATGTTGAGGAACCCATACCGGAATCCGTTCACGATATAAAAGATCGGATTGATGAGGGTAAAACTCTTGAACGTCGGAGGCAGAGAAGCCGCCGAATAAAACACGCCGCCAAGATATACCAGAGGAGTCAAAACGAACGTGGGGATGATGGTGATACCGTCGAAAGATTTCGCGTAAATGCCGTTCACGAGGCCCGCAAGCGCGAACACCATGCTCGAAAGAAGGAGAAAAAGGATGATGATAAGCGGGTGAGTGATGGGGGGCACGGCGAAAAAGACAGAAACGGCAAGGACCAGAACGCCTACGATGACGCCACGTACCATGCCGCCCGCCACGTATCCGGCTATGAGAACCCACGGAGGCGTGGGGGACACGAGTATCTCGTCTATGTTCCGTGAGAAAAATTTTGCCTGGAAAAATGTGGTTGCAGTATTGGTGAACGAGTTCGTGACGACCGAGAGCATAATGAACCCGGGCACGATAAACTGGATGTACCGGAACCCGTCGAAATTGCCGATTCTTCCACCAATTACTGTGCCGAAGACGAGAAAGTAGAGGACTCCAGTGATGACAGACGGCAAGAATGTCTGCGGCCAGATGCGGAAGATACGGACGATGTCCTTGCGAAGGATCGTGTAGAAGGATGTCCAGAGTTTTTCGGTGGGCATACCCGGTGTAACTAAAAGCCGTGTGCTTTTTGCGGCCTCTTTTCTAAATACACAGTAACAGTGGAATACAATCGATTTCTTTGAACATCGAATCTTTTTCCTGAAAGCACTAAGGCCGTACGGCTTTTTGTTGCACCGGGCATGTTATTTGGATGCTTCCTTATCTTCTTTGGTCAACCGGAGGAATATCTCTTCGAGCTTGCCGCCCCGGTAGCCGCTCTTTTTCTCTTCCTTGTCATGCATCGCGAGTATCTCATCCATCGTTCCCATTGCGACGATATTCCCTTTATGGATGATGGCGCAGTGCTTCGCCAAGCGTTCGGCCTCTTCGAGGTAGTGTGTCGTGAGGAGGATGGTGACGCCGTTTTTCACAAGTTGGGTAAGATAGTCCCACATCGAGTGACGCAACTCCACGTCGACGCCCGCCGTCGGTTCATCGAGAATAAGGAATTGCGGTTCGTGGATCAAGGCGCGCGCGATCATGAGGCGGCGCTTCATGCCGCCGGAAAGGGTAAGACCGTTCTGGTTCCGTTTTTCGTAAAGGCCTAGGTCCTTAAGGAGTTTTTCTGCGCGGGGCAGTGCGATCGAGCGCGGGATGCCATAGTAGCCCCCTTGGTTCACAACGATATCCAATGGTTTTTCAAACGGGTTGAAGTTCACCTCCTGTCCGACGAGGCCGATGTAGGTTTTCGCTCTTTCCGGCTCGGTGTCTATGTCGTTGCCGAACACTTTTACTTTGCCGGCGGTTTTATTCACAAGACCCGTGACGATGCCGATGATCGTCGTTTTTCCGGCGCCATTGGGCCCTAGAAGCGCGAAAAAGTCCCCTTTGGGGACCGACAGCGACACGCCATTGAGAGCCCGCGTCCCGGTCTTGTAGGTTTTTTCGAGATTCTCTATCGAGAGCGCGAGTTCGGACATATCCAATCATTCACTAATTTTTAGGAGTGATGCCGGATTTTAACACGGGACTCTTATCTCGGTAATTTCTGATTTCTACGCTGGTAAGCGTTCCATGCTGCTCATCGATTCGATATACGAAAACAGTGCCAGTGCCTATCTCGACTTTCGCGATATCCGTATCAGAAATGTCTTCCAGATGTTTGATGATCGCTCTCAGAGAGTTTCCATGAGCCGCAATGATGACGTTGTGCCCGCGTTTTAAATCTTTGAGAACCTGATCCTGAAAGTAGGGAATGACGCGCTTGCTGGTGTCTTTGAGACTCTCACCGCCCGGAGGCGCCACACTCCATCCTCTGCGGAATGATTTGAAATATTCATCCCCGTATTTTGCGCGCACTTCTTCCTTGTTCATTCCCACAAAATCTCCATAATGGCGCTCGCGAAGGGCCTTATCCCTGACAACGGGCACATGTTTCTGGGCAGTTTCCTCAAGTATGATAGCCAGAGTATCTATCGCCCGCTTCAAATCAGAGGTATACGCGCGATGAAGGGAGATATCATTGAGCAGTGAGGCTGCTTTGCGCGCTTCGGCCCGACCTTCCTCGGTCAATTCAACGTCGACCCACCCGGTGAATTTATTGAGAAGATTCCATTCTGATTGCCCGTGACGGACGAGAACAAGGTACGCCATGTTAGCGATGTCTCAAGACGCTACTGCTGCCCGCGAAGCGCGCTGCGCTGCCCAGCGCCGATTCGATACGGAGGAGCTGGTTGTATTTCGCGGTCCGTTCGCCGCGGGACGGCGCTCCGGTTTTTATCTGTCCGGTCCCAAGGCCGACCGCGAAATCCGCAATCGTCGTATCTTCGGTTTCCCCCGAGCGGTGCGATATGACCGAGGCGAATCCCGCGGCACTCGCCGCTTGCACCGTTTCTATCGTCTCGGTTACCGTGCCTATCTGGTTGAGTTTTATGAGGATCGCGTTTGCAGTTTTCAATTTGATTCCCTTCTCGAGGAGTTTCTTGTTCGTCACGAATATGTCATCTCCGACGATCTGGATTTTTTCTCCGAGTTCCTCGGTCAAGGCGCTGAATCCGTCCCAATCGTCTTCTGCGAGCCCGTCTTCTATCGAGATGATAGGGTAGCGCTCCATCCATTTCTTATAGAGGTCGATCATCTGTCCGCTTGTCAGTGTCCGATTTTCTTTCTTAAGAACGTATCTGCCGCTCTCATAGAATCCCGTTGCAGCAGGATCGAGTGCGATCGAGATGTCTTTTCCGGGCTTGTATCCTGCGCTCTCTATCGCCTCGACGATGAGTTCAAGCGCGGCTTCGTTTGATGGCAACTCTGGCGCGAATCCACCTTCGTCTCCCACGGTTGTGGCGAGATTGCGCTTCGCGATGATTTTTTTCAATGCTTGGAACGTTTCAACTCCGTATCGCAAGGCTTCGGCGAATGTCGGTGCGCCGTGAGACATCACCATGAACTCCTGCACGTCGGTTGAATTCCGCGCGTGCGCCCCGCCGTTTATGATATTCATCATGGGAACAGGAAGCGCAATATTCTTTTCAGTTCCGGCAAGCTTCGCGAAATATTTGGAAAGCGGCAGGCGTTCATGTGCGGCTTTGGCATGCGCGAATGCCACAGAAACCCCGAGGATGGTGTTCGCGCCGAGACGTTCTTTCATCTCGGTTCCGTCAAGCACGATAAGCGCTCGATCAAGCCCCTCTTGGGTGAAAGTTTTACCGATGATTCTGTTTCTGATTTCTCCTTCAACGTTCGCGACGGCCTTCGTAACTCCTTTGCCGCCATAGCGTTTTCCGCCGTCCCGAAGCTCGTGCGCTTCATGGCTTCCGGTTGAAGCTCCGGAAGGGACCGCAGCTCTTCCGAATGATCCGTCATCGAGGGTCATTTCGACTTCGATGGTCGGCGTTCCGCGCGAGTCAAGGATCTCGCGGGCAGTTACGTTTTTGATGTTCGCCATGGAAAAAAAGATTTGAAACCAATGGTAGAGTACCATGAAGAAATGCAAAACGTTACACTCACAACGACCCCCGAGGCGGAGTACGAGCTTCTCGATTCGGGGCAGGAAGAAAAACTTGAACGCTACGGGGATATCATCCTCGCGCGGCCCGATCCGCAGGCGCTGTGGGAAAAAAGTTTACCCGACTCCGAATGGAGACAGGCGGATGCGTGGTATGAGCGCCTGCCTGCTGGTAGGCAGGGGAAGTGGCACGTGAAAAAGGATTTACCAAAGGAGTGGCCGATCACATTCGGCGGATTGAAATTTCTCATACGTCCGACATCGTTCAAACACACGGGGCTTTTTCCGGAACAAAAGCCGAATTGGGAATGGATTGATGGAACCATTCGCGCGAATGGTTCCATCAACCAACCGCGGGTTCTGAATCTGTTCGCCTATACCGGCGGCGCGACGCTTGCGGCTGCGAAAACGGGGGCGGAAGTCGTGCATCTTGACGCATCGAAAACCGCAGTCGCGTGGGCGAGAGAGAATGCAACACTTTCAGGACTTTCCGAAAAACCGATCCGCTGGATTGTCGAGGACGCGTCCCGCTTTGTAAAGCGAGAAGAAGCGCGTCATAACAAGTATGACGCCATCATCATGGACCCTCCCGCTTTCGGCCATGGCCCCAAGGACGAACTGTGGAAAATAGAAGAAGATTTTCTGCCGCTCATGCGCTCATGCATGAACCTTCTTTCTGAAAAGCCCCTTTTCTTCTTGATAAGCGGCTACGCGAGCGGCTATTCGCCTTTGGCGTTTGCACACAATCTTTTACCGATTGCAGAGAAATTCGCCGGGGGAATTAAGTACGGCGAGCTCACTATCCAAGAATCAAACCCGAAAGGCCGTCTTCTTCCGTGCGGTATTTTCGGGAGATGGAATAGAAATGTTTAGAAAAGCTTTCCGACCGGGATGGAGCGTATCTCTTTCGCACGCTCGTGAATATCGATTGGATATTCGCCAGTAAAGCAGGATGTGCAGAAGACGCTCTCAGGCAATTCTGTCGCGCGGATGAGGCCGTCGTAGGAGAGAAAATGAAGCCGTGTCGCGCCCAAATATTTCCGCATTTCTTCTAAGCTCATGCGCGTTGCGAGGAGTTCGTCCTGCCGCGGCGTGTCAATACCGTAAAAATCGGGAAAGAGAACCGGCGGGCAACTCACCAGGAAGTTGACTTCCGCGGCGCCCGCTTCGAAGAGCATCTGTACGATTTGCTTTGACGTTGTGCCGCGGACTATGGAATCGTCGATGACGACGACGCGCTTTCCGCGAATGACTTCGGGCAAGGGTGTCAACTTGAGTTTGACGCCTTGGTCGCGGATGTGCTGTTCGGGCGCGATGAAGGTCCGATGGATATAGCGGTTCTTGATGAGGCCGGTTTCCAAGGGAATGCCGGTCGCCTTGGCATATGCCAAGGCGACCGGCATGGCAGTCTCCGGAACAGGTATGACGACGTCTGCTTCAAGCGGGAACTCTTTCGCGAGTTCCGTGCCGCAATTTCTCCGCATCGCGTAGACGGATTTGCCGAGAAGCAGGGAATCAGGCCGAGCAAAGTAGACGAACTCGAAGATGTCGAGCTTCTGGGTTCCCATGGCGAGCTCAATGCTTTTCATGCCGTTGTCGTTAACGACAACCATCTCTCCCGGATTCACGTCGCGCGTGAATTCCGCTCCGATGGGATGGGAAGCACATGTCTCTGATGAAAAGATGAATCCACCATTCAATGTCGCCATGGAAAGAGGCCGGATGCCGAAGCTGTCGCGGATCGCAATGAGCGTGTCCTTGCTCATGATGAGAATCGAGAACGCTCCGGTAATGAGAGGGAATATCTTCTGGACCGCATCTTCGACTTTCATGCCCTCGCGCATCAAGACCGCAATCGCTTCCGCTATCATCTCGGAATCAGAGAGTGTCTTGTAGACGGCATTCTTCTTTGCAAGAAATTGCTGCAGAGCTGCAGTCGAAGGCAGATTCCCGTTGTGGACGAGCGTGAGTCTCACGTCTTCTATGAAAACCGGCTGTGCGTGTTTCACCGAGGAGCTTTTGGACGTCGAATAGCGGTTATGGCCGATGGCGATGTATCCTTTGAGCTTCTGTATATCTTTTTCAGTGAAGACTTGCGCGACAAGCCCCATCTTTTTGTGGCACACAATCTGCGAACCGTCGGAACTCGCGATGCCCGACGATTCCTGTCCGCGGTGCTGAAGCGCATATAAACCGAAAAAGGCCAGACGTCCTGCATCAAGCCCCTTGCCGTAAACCCCGAAAACGCCGCACTTTTCTTGAAGGTCGGCCATACGTTCATACTATCACATGGGTATTTTATTTGCGGAAACACGCTCGTTTTTATTGTAGTATTCTTACATTCACTCCGGAATCCGCTGCCTATGCTTTTTCATCTCGATCCCCAGCCTCTCATCGCTCTCGTGACAGCCTATGGCTATGTGGCCGTTTTCCCTCTTACGTTCATACTGGGCCCGATTATCGTCATTATCGCAGGGTCTCTCGTCTCGCTAGGCTATTTTGATCCGGTAGTCATGTTCCTCGTGCTGCTTGCCGGCGATCTGACCGGTGATGTGCTCTACTACAGCCTCGGGAGATGGGGCGGCCGTTCGTTCGTCATGCAGTGGGGCAGATACATCGGTATCACCGAGAGGCGAGTCTCGGTTTTTGAAGAAGGTTTCTTAAAACATGATTGGAAATTGATCTTGTTCGCGAAAACGCAGGTGATCGGTTCGGCGATCCTTTTTTCCGCTGGCGCGGTGTGCATGTCCTTCGGCCGGTATTGCCTGTACAATTTTTTCGGTTCCGTGGTAAAAACCTTTCTCTTTGAGGCAGTCGGTTTCTATCTCGCAAAAGGCGTTACCGATATAAACAGCTATGCGGGCTACGCAATCTTAGCCCTGACTCTTCTGGGGACGGTGTTTTTCGGAGGATACTTTTTTCTCAAGTCCTATGTTCGCTCTCGCGGCGAGGATTTTTCGCACTGAAGCCGCGATGTTCTGCCCCTGCGCTGGTTGTAGTTGAGAAAGGATGTGATAATTTTGAAGCACGATCTCATAGGGCGGGAGCACTTTCAGTATATCCCTCATCATCATGAGGTCCCCGAGCGTGCCCTTGAGGAGTCCGGTCTTGCTTGATTTTCTCGGGTTCGTAACGTTCTTCCACCGTACTGTTTTTACCGCAAGCGTATGCTTGATGGCGAGTTCGTTTATGAATACTTCGAGACTGAATCCGGGCAGCAATGCGATTACATCGAGATGGTTCGCGATGAGCGATTTTCTGAACGCTCTTTCTCCCGAGATAAAATCCAGGTCGAGCAGTTTGTATACCCCAAGGCTGTTTTTCCTGATGCTGATAGTCATATCAGCGTCGCCGGAAAGTACCGGCTCGACGAGATCGGTTACGTTCTGCTTCGTGAGGCCGATAAGGTCAGCGTCCAGGAGAACCAGGAATTCATTTTTGGCAGCAGCGATGCCTATCGCGAGCGCAGCGCTTTTTCCGGCGTTCTGCTCCTGCGAGATGAGGCGTACCCACGGATACTTTCGTACGATATCGGCGGTGCCGTCTGTTGAGCCGTCATCAACGACGATAGTTTCAGCGATGAGCGCGTGACCCTCTAGTACAGCAAGCACCCCTCCGATGCGCTTTTCTTCATTGTATGCGCAGATGATGCACGATGCCTTTTGCAGAGAGGACATAGTATTCAGCATTGTAACAAGGTCTTTCGAGTAGGAAAGGGTCTGCGCGATGCGCTGTTACATCCGAGCGGATTTCTTCTGTGAATAATACTCATGCCATACGAGGAATATAACCGCGATATCGAAGAGTATGAGCAGCGACAGGATGAGCGAGTGCGTGTGAAGGTAGCGGTAGACTTCGTAGATCCCGAAAAGCCCTATAAACGCCATGGCTGCCGGGTATGACCAGAGCTTGCTTCGCAAAAGGCCATAGACGAGAATGATTTTCACGATGCCATTCACGAGAAAATACGCACCCATGAAAAATTCAGACGAAGGCGTCAGGTGATTCGAGAAATGCAGCAGTTGATTCGCAATCCAGTCTCGCGGATCTTCATTCAGCTCTCCCTGAACGAAATAGAGGAGGAAGTTCACCACAATATGCCGGTTAAAAAAGAGGATAATGCTGCCAAGAGCGATCTCGAGGAGTCCGTAAAAGCCCTTCAAGACGACTGAAATCTCGAAGAG
>CAZVGP010000010.1:0-5128 GCA_964626715.1 uncultured Candidatus Saccharibacteria bacterium | reverse complement strand
CCATTCTACCAACCTTCCGGCTTTCAGTTCCATCGCGTCGGCCTTTCGGATGAACTTTCTGTTTTTCTTCGGTACCAAGGGATAGTGCGGCAGCACATCCAACGCTTTGTCGAGATACCACAAATCTTCTTCTCCGGTAATCCAGCCAGTGCCGAAACGCTCCAAGCGCAAGGGGCGCGAGTAGCTCTGTATGGTCTTTATGCCATTTTTATTCATGAACCATTCATGAAAGTAGGAGAGCGCAAGCTCTCGCAGGGTCTTGTAGACCGGATCACGGAACCGTATCGTCGCATGGTTGGTTTTCGAGATAGCGCCCCAATAGCCGTTCCGTTTGTAGAGTGCGACCACGTGGTCATCGTCAGGGTATCTTTTCTTGTCTGATGTGAGATCAAGGAGAAGCGGCGGCTCTCCATGGAGCCAGAGAGCCGCCGCAGCAACCAATGCCCCTTCGATGCAATGAGCTTTGTGCTCGCGCAGGACCCGCCGCACGGACATGTGGGTTTCGCCGCGTTTCTCGTGATTCATGGGGATCGAATCCAGAAAATCCTGTATCCGTATCGGAGTCGAGAGCCGCTGCAAGGTCGAGAGCTCGCGCCTTGTTAATCCCCACATGTAAAGATAGTATAAATGCTAAACTTGGTTTATGGATAACTCGCCATATCTCGATTTGGCTGTTGATCTTTCTAAAAAAGCGGGAGTCGTCATGCGTAAGAATTTCGGGCTCGCGATGAAAAAAGAATGGAAAGATCATCGCTCGCCGGTCACCGAGACCGACATGATTATCAATGATCTCGTATTGAAGGCCATAAAAAAGCGCTATCCAGAGCACAGTATCCTCTCCGAGGAGGGAGATGACTTTTCCGAAGGAAGCGAATATGTGTGGGTATGCGACCCGGTTGACGGCACGCACAATTTTTCGCATGGCGTTCCGACCGCGACATTCGCGCTCGCGTTGGTGCATGAGGGTAAGCCCATACTGAGCGTCATTCTCGATCCTTTTTTGAAGCGTCTTTTCTATGCCGAAAAGGGGAAAGGAGCGTATCTCAACGGCCATCGCATTCAGGTGAACAAAAATGCAGAACTTAAGAGGACGGTCATAGGCGCGGGCAAGACAAAAAAAGTCCGCAATTTTTTTCCCTTTATGGACGCTGCGTACTCCGAAGGAGTTTCATTTATCACCGGACTTTCCATTCACTATATGTGCGCGCTCGTGGCGGTCGGGGAATTTTCCGCAGCGCTTTTCGGAGGCACCTCGGCCCACGATATGGCTGCGGCCAAGATATTGGTGGAAGAGGCTGGCGGCAAAGCCACGGACATTTTTGGCAAGACGCCGAAACGTTACGACCGTGAGATGGAGGGGCAGCTCTGTAGCAATGGGTTGTTGCATACGGAGCTCCTCGCTCTCCTCGATCGTACGTCACCACGCAAGAGTTGATTATTGGAGAATCGATTAAGACTGGAGTACGATTACCCTATGGATACAAAATCCTTGAACGCGGTCGCGATGCAGATGGTCGCACCCGGCAAAGGAATTCTCGCGGCGGACGAGAGTCCAAAAACCGCGACGAAACGTTTTGAGAACATAGGCGTCTCCTGCACCGAAGATTCCCGCCGCGCCTACCGTGAAATGCTCTTCACCGCTCCCGGAATCGGCAAGTACATCTCCGGGGTCATTCTTCACGATGAGACCATCCGGCAGAGCGCCGCGAACGGAGAATCGCTCGTGGCTGTTTTGGAAGCAGCCGGGATTCTCCCCGGGATAAAAGTCGATCAGGGAACGAAGGCGATGGACGGTTCTCCCGAGGAGAAGATAACAACCGGCTTGGACGGCCTTTCCGCGCGGCTCGAGGAATATGTGAAGCTCGGAGCGAAGTTCGCAAAGTGGCGTGCAGTCATCACGATAGGAAATGGCCTGCCCACTGATGCGAATCTTCAGCAGAATGCGAAAGATCTCGCCGCTTACGCGCGCCTGTGTCAGGAAGCGGCCCTGGTGCCTATCGTCGAGCCGGAAGTGCTCATGGATTGGAGCAATGATATGGAAGGCTGCGAGCGCGTGAGCGAGCGCAATCTGACGTTCGTCTTCGAAGAACTTTCGAAAGCCGGCGTTGTCCTCGAAGGGATGATATTAAAGACGAACATGGTCGTGCCCGGAAAACAAAGCGGCGAGGCTATGATTCCCGAAAAAGTCGCAGAAGCGACAGTGAGACTCTTCAGGAAGGTGCTTCCGCAAAACCTTACCGGAGAGGCATTTCTTTCTGGAGGCCAGAGCGAGATCGAGGCAACGGAAAATCTTAATGCGATAGCGAAGCTCGGGCCGTTCCCCTGGAACCTGTCGTTCTCCTATGGGAGGGCGCTTCAGGATTCAGCGATGAAAACGTGGGCCGGAAAGACGGAGCATGTTCCCACTGCGCAGAAAATCCTCTACCATCGCGCACAGATGAACGGGTTAGCAACCTTGGGCAAGTACAAAGGCGAATCGGGGGACTAGACCGGCTCCCGCACAAGCGTAGGAGTAGACACCGTTTCGGTGTCTCTGTTGTAGCGCGCGAGCCCCGTCACACAATATGACATTATGGCCTCTCCGCTTTTTGATTTAAGCGTGCGGTTTGCTTTTTCACACGTTATCAACCCTGCGGCTTTCTTCTTTGCGGCGTAACCATAGTGAAGCAATGTCATGTTGTGTGATCGGGGCAAGGCGGAATACCGCAAAGAGCAAGACCGCCATGCCGGCAAGTTGCATGGGCACCAGCCCAGAGTTCGGAATGAATATCCAGTTCACAATGACGGCAGCCATGGGGAAGCCTAACTCCGCCAAGGTCGCGACAGATGCTTTCGTATATGAAAGTCCGCGATAGTAGATGAAAAGCGAAACGACGCCGGATGTGATTGCAATGATAAAAATAAAGAGGATATCCGTTCCCGTGATCTGTGAAAGGGAAGGGAATGAATGCTGATACCAGTTAAGAAGAATAAGGAACAGAAACGCGACCGAAAACCGCAACGACGTCATCACGGTAAAGCTTCTCCGATTAAGGACGTATTTTCCGAGAACCGTTGAAGCACCCCAGAGGACTGCAGCAACCAAGGCGAGCGCAACGCCGATAACGTTCGGATTCCACGCTTCTCCCGGATAAATCTGCGGGATGAAAGAGGGGAACGAGATGAGGTACGCGCCAAAAAGCGCGACAGCCGCCCAAATCCAGAAGCGCCGGGAGAGACCCTCTTTCAGAATACTCGCCGCGAGGCCTATGGCGATCAAGGGTTGCAATTTTTGAAGAAGGATTGCGACGGAAGGATTCACATAGTGAAAGGCCTGCGTGAAAGCGACAGAAGCGAGTGCGCTTCCGCCGATGGCAATCACCAGAACCGCCAGCCATTCTTTCCAGGCAAGTTTTTTGATTTCCGAAAATCCGATGATGAGGAGCGGAAGAACGAAAAGAACGTCTACGAAATGCTCGCTCAAGACAATGAAATTGCTTGAAAGCTCGTGCGTGAGGTGGATCCGAAACGGCGCGTCGGTCGCCCACAGCATCGCCGCGAGGAACACGAGGTAGGGGCCGAATTTTCTCATCCTGTTGTAGAGTTTGGCCTTGCGATTTTATGCCACATTCCTCACTCGGAGTTACTCTATAAAAAGTATCATACGCTACGCATTATCAACTTTTATAGCACACTGCACGAGGCATAACGCCAAACTTCACAACGGGATTCATGCTTCCCATCCTATCACGCGAATATGTTCAAGTTCCTACAGCAAGCTCGCAAGGCATATTAGTCCCAACGACAAAGGAGCTTACCTCACGGGTTCGTACATTTTATCATTCTTGCTTTTAGTAAAAACCATCTGCCAGAGATGAATGCGGCGAGCCTTAAACGCACCTGCAAAACTATTAAAATAGTATCTAAACATTCTGTAAAAAGTCTCTGAATATTTATTCTGTATCGAATGCCAATTCTTTTGGAAGTTTTTATCCCATGCTCGCAGAGTAGGGTGATAGTAAGGTCCAAAATTATGCAAATCTTTCATAGCAAACAATCCCTTGCTGGCTCGTTTCAGTTGTTTCATAGAAGGAAACATCCCATTTGGGAAAATGTACTTATCTGCCCACGGTTCGCCTGCCGTTCGCGTTTCGTCTTGGCCAATAGTATGCAAAAGAAAAAGCCCATCATCTTCTAGTGAACGATTTACTGTTTCCATAACTTTGCGATAGTTCTTGTGACCTACGTGCTCAATCATGCCCGCCATCACGATCTTATTAAATTTCTCGCCCGATAAGTCCCTGTAGTCTTGTTTACGAATTTCGACCGGGAGCCCCGCAGTATATTCTCGCGCGTACTTTGCCTGCTCCTCCGAGATGGTGATACCAACGACCTTGCAGCCGTATTTTTCACTGGCATATTTTGCGAACCCCCCCATCCACATCCGATATCCAACACCTTGTCGGAAGCCTTAAGCTGCAGTTTCCTGCAGATGAGTTCGAGTTTTTTCTGTTGCGCCTCCTCTAAGTCTTCTGTGTCTTTGAAATAGCCGCATGTATATTGATTATAGGAATCCAAAAAAGACATATATAACTCATTGCCTAAGTCGTAGTGCTTCTCGATGACCTTTCGAGCACCCGTTCTCGATTGGAGATTAAGAAAACGAGCTTTGAGACTCAACAGGATAAAAGACAAATTCCTTTTGTTGGCATGCTTACCAGAACGCAAAATTTTCTCTATGAATAAGTCGATTCGTTCGCAGTCCCACCACTTTTCCATGTATGCCTCTCCCAAACCCAACGAGCCTTGGGAGAGAACACGCCTATAAAGCCTCTCATCATGGATTTGGATATCCCAAGGCTGCTTGCCATTTATCTCAATGCCAGCCTTTTGCAATATTCTTTCGACTGCTTTTTTCTCTCTTGATATACGCAAAGACTCCGCTTTATGTACTGGGTCTCGCGTACCACTCTCTGCACGAGGGCGGAATCCTCGAATATCTAGGCTTGCCATGATGGCCCATCATTCTACCGGAGCGATATCTGAAACCCAACACAGAAATTCCGACAGCACCCCGCGAGGCCTTTCTCAAGGAATCGTTTCCGGTTTCGAATTTTTTCCCAGAAGTATGATGCCGAGAGATATCGGT
>CAZVGP010000009.1:12813-17380 GCA_964626715.1 uncultured Candidatus Saccharibacteria bacterium | reverse complement strand
ATATCCCCCGTGAGATGGCGGCTTCGGCCCGTGAGATAGCGAAGCTGCATCTCACAGGCCTTTGCCTATCTCATGGGGGATGCTGTAGCAGGGTTACCGGGGAGATTAACCTAAGCGATTGAGCTCAAGTGGGTGCCCGCAACGCTGGAGTTCGGAAAGCTGAAATCCGGAATCCGGACTCTGGCCCTCATCCACATCCAGGGTGATGTGAGGCTCCCTATAGTTTTTCAATGGGTTAATTTCCGCCCATAACCCCATTTCATTCTAGCAGATAGCCACTAGGGTATAGGGTCTAGTGAGGGAAAAACAATGATTTTCCTAGTGGCTAGTGGCTAAACCCTAATCCCTTATTCAAGAATCCCGTCCAGATTCACGTCGTATAAAATCCGTTCTTGGATAGTGTTGTAGGCAACAAGCTCGTCCGGCTTGAACCACACGGCAATCTCGCGCTCGGCTTCTTCCGGCGTCTCGGAGCAGTGCACGAGGTTCCGGACCGCCCTGTCCTGCACCGACGAGTGCTCGTACGAGTCGATGGTGTAGTCGCCGCGGATAGTGCCGACGTCCGAGGTCGCCGGCTCCGTCGTGCCGACGAGTTTTTTCACGACCGCGACTGCTTCGTTTCCCTGCACGACAAACACGAGGATGGGCCCCGCGGTCATGAACTTCAAGATGAGTTCCACGATGTCGCGGCCGTACTCGATCGGTTTTTTCTCAACCGGAAGGTTGTGAGCCGTGCGGTCATTGACGACGTTTTGGCCTTTTTCCAGAAACCACGCGTCATTCTTATCGTAGTGCGCCATGAGCTGCTTGCGACCTGCGACGAGGAACTTGAATCCAGTGAACTTGAGGCCCGTCCGCTCGATACGGCGAATAATCTCACCCACGAGCGAACGCTGCACGGCATCGGGCTTTAGCATGATAAGCGAGCGCTGGTCTTTGAATTTCATACTGTTGTAGAGTTTGGCGTTGCGGTTTTTATGCCATTTTGCAAAAACGTCCGTTCTGGAAAGAAAATATCCCTGTGGACATTCGAAACACTTTCACCGAAAACCGCGGAAGGCATAACGCCAGACTTCACAACGGGATTCATCCCCGCTACAATACCACGCCCTTTCAGCGTTTTCTAGATGCGGGAAATCCTATGCCGACTTCTGGCTCTCGCGCATCTGGTCGTACTTCTGGCGTATCTCCTCTTCGACCGATTCGCGGTCGCGACCGTAGCGCTGGTACGAGAGCTGCTTCAAGGCATCCGTGTTTGCGAAATCACCGGGCCGGAAGGCGATCGTCTCCATGGAAAACGGCTTCACCGGCTTGCCGCCGGCAAGCAGGCGCACGTACGCCTGATAGTTGTCGAGCTTCACGAAATCAGTCGCTTCGAAAACCGGATGGTACTGCTCCGCGAGATATTTCGCATCGTCCGGGCCGACGCGGAATGATACGAACGTGCCGACGTTGCCGAAGACGGCATCGCGTATCTTCTCTTCGAGCTGTTTTATGAACTGGTGCGCCATGGTCATCGAGAGCCGGAATTTCCGCGCTTCCGCAAGGATAGTAGCAATGGTCAAGGTCGTGATGTTCTGGAACTCATCGATATAGAGGTAGAAATTCGGCGGATTCGTGTGGAGATATTCGGTTCGCCCCAGGGCATTCAACATTATCTTTCCGACGATGACGAGCCCCAAAAGGTTCGCATTGAGGTCGCCCAAGCGGCCTTTGGAGAGGTTCACGAGAAGGATTTTCTTGTTGTCCATGATGTCTTTGAAATTGAAGGCCGAGCGCTGCTGGCCAACAATGGGACGCATGATCTCGTTTGCGATGAAGATGTCGAACTTCGAGGTGATGTACGGCACGACGTTCCGAAGATCGCCTTCGCCGCGCACATTTTCCGCGATGTCTTCCCAGAAGTGCGAAACGACGGGATTGCGGCACCGCGAGAGCTTCAAGGCGCGGAAATCCTCGTCCGCCAAGACACGCGAGATGTCCATTAAGGTGGAGCCGGTGTCGGGGTCTTCCAAAACCAAGAGCGTTGCGTTCCTGAAGTACTGCTCGAAGATAGGGCCGAATGCTTCCGGCACCTGCCCGTAGAGCTTCTGGAATATCTTGAACATCTCGTCGACGACGAACGTTTTCTGCTCCGGATAGCGCGGGTCATACTCGAGCATATTCATGCCCATCGGCCGCGGCGTGTAGGCGGGGTCGAAGTAGATCACGTCGTCATAGCGCTCTTTGGGGATACGCGAGAGGATTTCGATGACATCGACGCCGTGCGGGTCGATGAAGCACACGCCCTCCCCGTTCTCGATGTCTTGGATGATCATATGCTTCAGAAAGTTCGTCTTACCGGTGCCCGTCTGGCCTATCGTGTAGAGATGCCGCAGGCGATCCTCCGGCGTGAAATGGATCGGCGTCTCGATGTTCGAGTAGCGGTTCTTGCCAAGAACGATGCCTTGCTCGGGCAGCCCCGGCTCCGCCGGGGCTGTTTTCGCCTTTGCGGTCTTCGCTTCGCGCGAAGCCGTGCCGCCCGCGATCGTCAAATGGAACATCGTCGCGAGCTCGGTCAGATTCATCGGCATCAAAGGGTTCCCCTCCATCTGCGGGGTCGGCACTTTTGCGAGCGAGAGCTGGCGAAGTAGCTCTGACACAAGCGACTCGCCCCCTTCACGGTTAAACGTACGGAAGATGAACGAGCGCAAAAGCTCCCGCGTCGCCGTCTTGCCTCTCGGCCGCCTGAAATAAAAACGGTTGCCTTTTGCGTCATCGTACTGCCCGAACGTCGATTCGAGCTCTGCAAGGATCTGCTCCGCGCGCTCCTTCGTACGGCCCGAGGCGACGATGCGTATATTCACGCCGACGATGACGCTCTTGAGTTTTTTGGTAACCGCTTCCACGGCCCACGTGTCAACATTCTTTTCCGATGGCTTTGCCGGACCGCCCGCGACTGCTTCGCCCAGTTCTTTCGCAACGACTGGGCCGGCACGTCGAAGGATGTGGTCCGGCTTTTCATACTTGTGTTTCCACCAGATGTGCCTCGTCCGCTGCTTGCCTTTATTCAAGTCCGAGAGAACCATCCATATGCGTTTCGCATGATATTCACCGGCCGGCGCCACGCAGACCTGTACCGCCGCTCCTTCCCCTTCCTTGCTGATTTTCGAGAGTGCCGCAAGCGTGATGTTCAGGGGATCGTGCGAGAATTCGTCGGACGTTTTTATCGTCAGGGCTGCCGGGCGCTGGTATACGGCATACGCGACCGCGGTCGCTCCGAACTGGTTGAAGATATTGTTTTCATCTTTCTTTTCGACGATGCGCGCCCGCGGAAAGACGGAAAAGATCTGCTTCTCGAACATGTCGCGCTTTCCGCCCGGCATCGCAAGGTAAAAGACCGCCTCCTCGCCCGCGTGCGTGACCGCCAGCTCCATCGTGAAGTGCTCGCGATGGACGAGCTTGCGCAGGCGATAATCCTTAAAAAAAATCGGTTTCGGAAGCTTGATGTACGGTATCAAGCTCAAATAGAGCTGCTCCATCTTCGTGCAGATTTCTTTGAACGTGCCTCCCGGCTTATCGATTGCGGATTCGGGGATGGAGACTTCGAGCAAAACGAAATCGAGCGCCTGCACCAGAGGGTCTTTCGGGTCGAGGCCGGGTATCGCATGGCCTTCCTTTTTGTACTGGACGAGAAGCCGGTGAAAATCATCTTCAAGGTGGGGATTATTCAGGCGGTCCAGCTCCTTCATCGCCGCAGTAAAACCTTTGGCTTGGAGGATGCCGAGAAGCTCCTCCATGTCTTTGTCGTTCGAGTCAGGAGTCAGCTCAAGGATGATCCCGCGTCCCGTCTCTTCTTCCGGTATTGCTGCCTTTTCTGCGCGAGGAAGAAGCGACGGCTCCACGGGCAGATGCGGACCGCCGCGCGCTCCGCCGCCCGAGCCGCCGGAGCGCGCGGTTTCACGCATTTTTGCCATCTGCCGCTCCGGCGATAATTTCGCCGCATCAGGAGAAAGGCGACTGTCGGGATTGGTTTTTGAGCCGAAACCGAATGCCATTTCCGTATTATACCCTCACACCAAACTTTGCCGTGAGGGTAGAGCGCGAGTTAGTTTGCCAACTTCGCTTCCGGGCGTGACATTGGAACCCTTTTTAAGAAATCAAACCTTGCAGCTTAAACCTCAGCCTCTTTAAAAATACAAACTTATCGCATCGAAGCGCTTTCTACTAGATTCAGCCACCTCTTGGGTGAGCCGAACGTTGCTTTGGAAAAAGAAAACGGTTAGTAGCTACTCACCTGTTGTTCCGTGCCATGGACAACCTCGATCCCATCCTTCCGGGGGACATGTACAAACTCCTTTCGCTTCGTGCTTGGAGCCTTCTACCATAATTAATTCCTCCTTTTAAAATTTATAATTAAAATACAGAAGCAGAGTACTCCAAATAACCCAGAAAAACAAGATAGAACTGTGGAGTCCCGGACTCGAACCTTATATCCTCGTCAGCACTTCCGGAGCTCCGTCAGTAATGAGAATCGTATGCTCGAAGTGCGCAGAGCGCGAGCCATCAGCCGTGACAAACGTGTACC
>CAZVGP010000009.1:9429-12713 GCA_964626715.1 uncultured Candidatus Saccharibacteria bacterium | reverse complement strand
ATCGTATGCTCGAAGTGCGCAGAGCGCGAGCCATCAGCCGTGACAAACGTGTACCCATCTGGCATGAGCTTCACTTTGGGCGTACCTTCCGTGAACATGGGCTCGATGGCGATTACCATTCCGGGCACAAGCTCTTCTCCTGCTCCTGCATCACCGACGTTTGCGATGTACGGCTCTTCATGGACTGCGTGCCCGACGCCGTGGCCTCCGAGCTCGAAGACGATGCCGTATCCGCGCTTTACTCCCACCGCTTCCACGGCAGCGCTGATGTCGCCGACGTGATTACCTGCGCGAGCGGCGGCGATGCCCACCGCGAGCGCTTCTTTGGTTACCGACAAAAGTTTTCTCGCTTTCGCGTCGGTCTTTCCCGCAATCACGGAAACTGCGTGGTCGGTAATCAAGCCGTCGTGCGTCACGCCGCAGTCTAAACCAACTATATCTCCTTCTTGGATTATCTTCGGATTCTCATTCGGGATGCCATGCACCACTTCCTGATTTATCGAAATGCAGATTGCCGCAGGAAACGGGCGCTTCGCCCCGCGCGGCGTGTAGCCAAGAAATGACGGCGTGTCGCCTTTTTCGCGGATGAGTTTTTCGGCAAGATCATTCAGTTCCGCCGTCGAGACTCCCGGAACGGTTTTCTGTGCGACTTCGAGAACGACGTGCGCAAGCCGCTTCCCGCCTTCTCGGAGGGCAAGAATCTCGTTTTCGTTTTTAATAACAGACATATCGTGCACGAATGAACCGAAAAAAGAGAGTAAGACTTGGCCTAGCGGCCCGGAGCGCTCTCTTTTTTCGGTTCATGAGCGGGCATGAGAGCCCTGAAGCTTTTCAACTATCTTCATAACGTCTTCGTGCACTTTCTCCGGTGCCTGTTCGCCATCAACGTCGATGCATTTCCCTATCGAGCGGAAATACTCTATCGCGGGCTTTGTGAGACGATCATACTCTGCAAGGCGCGTTTCGATGACCTCGGGATGATCGGTTTTGTCGCGCGCACGGCCGAGCGAGCGCTTCACGACTTCCTCTTTGGAAACCTCGAGATTCAAAACGGCGTAGGGCCTGCCGAGCCACTCGCACACCGCTTCAATGACTTTCGCCTGCTCTAAATCGCGCCCGGAACCCTCAAACACGGCACCCTTTTCAGGCGGCAGCTTGAACACGAATTCCTCGAACATGTAATCAGCGACCCAGCTGGGCATCAGGAGCCCTTTTTCGTAGGCGTCTTTGATACGGTTCCCGAGCTCGGAGCCTGATGCGATGATGTCGCGGAATCTCTGCCCGGTCATGAAAATCTCATAGCCGAGCTTTTGCGCAAGCATCCGGCTCTGCGTCTCCTTGCCGGAAGCTGTGCGCCCGACAAAGAAGAAAAGATGTTTCGGGTGTGCCACGGAGTTCATGATGCGTGAAAGAGCCTCAAAACGCAACCGCTAACGGCCTGAAACCAAGGAGCTCACGACCGACGCGAATTCTTTTTTTGCTTTCTCCAATCCCCCGAGAGGATTCGAGACCACGAAATCGGCTTCGGGCATAAAACGCATCTCGTCCTCGTAGCGAAGTTTCCGCCGCTCTAGTTCGGACTGCGCCATCGGCGCCCGCGCACGGATGCGCGCCTCCATCTCCGGCCACGTTCCCGCATTCACGAATATGATGGCGAGCTCATTGCGCGGGATCTTTTCCCTGACCTGCCGCGCACCTTGCACCTCAAGCTCTTTCAGCGCGATCGCGCCTCGGGAGAGAAGCGGAATGACTTCGGAGCCGAGTGTTCCGTAGTAGTGCCCGCCGTACTCGGCCCACTCAAGAAAATCGCCTCTGTCGGCGCGAGCCTTGAATTCGTCCGCCGAGAGAAAATAGTAGTGCCCGTCGCTGTCGCCACCCCGAGGAGCGCGCGTGGTGCACGATTTCGGATAGATGATCGAAGGGAAAAGCGGACGTGCGTAGTTTATGAGCGTGCCCTTGCCGCTCCCCGACGGACCGATGACCAGAATGAACGTGCCCTGCATGGCTCAATGTTAGTACTCTTTCAATGAAATCTGCGCATCGACTTTGCGGACGAGATCCAGAAGCACCGACACGACGATGAGAAGCGCCGTGCCGCCAATCGCAAGCGTTTTGAGGCCTGTGAGTGACTGCATGATCAAGGGGAGAACCGCGATAGCGCCCAGAAACAATCCGCCGACCATGGTGATTCTGGTAATGATCTTCCCCAGATACTCCGACGTCTGGTTGCCGGGGCGCACTCCCGGCACGAACGCGCCGTTTTTCTGGAGGTTCGTCGCGATGGTCGTGGGCTCAAACGTCACGGCCGTGTAGAAGTACGTGAAGAGAAACACGAGAAGGAAATACATGACGCCGTAGATGACTGCGCCGCCGCTGAAAGAAAGAAGCGCCGTCGCGGTTGTCGCGAGCCACACGATCGATGATTTCGCGGCGAAGTTGAGCAAAAGCTGCGGGAACAAAAGTATCGAGAGCGCAAAAATGATGGGGATGACGCCCGCTTGGTTCAAGCGCAAGGGGAGATACGTCGAAACGCCCCCGTAGAGCTTGTTGCCGCGGACCCGCTTCGCATACGTCACCGGCACGGGGCGTTCCGCTTCAGTCATAACGACGACTCCGTAAATGATAGCGAGCGCCGCGACGAGAAAACCGAGGTAGACCGGAATCTGCGATGCATCGAACGTGAACGACTGCTGTGCGAGCGCTTGCGGCACGCGCGCTACGATGCCCGCAAAGATGATGAGGGACACCCCATTCCCGACGCCAAATTCCGTCACCAGCTCGCCTATCCACATGAGAAGCATCGAGCCACCTGCGACGATGAGGACGTTGATCGCGAGCTGTGCGAGAGGAAGCTTGTCCACGATTCCCTGGCTCTCAAAAAGGAAAAGGTACGCATAGCCTTGAATCAAGGCGAGCGGCACAGAAAGCAAGCGCGAGTACTGGCTCATCTTCTTGCGGCCTGCTTCCCCCTCTTCCTGATACATAGACTTGAGGGCGGGGAATACGATGGTGAGGAGCTGCATGATGATGGAGGCCGTGATGTAGGGCGCGACGCCGAGCATGACGATTGAGAGATTCGAAAGCCCGCCGCCGGAGAAAATGTTCAGAAGCCCGAGGAATTGGTTGTTGGAGAAGAACTGCTCAAGCCGGGTCGGGTCGATGCCGGGGATCGGTATCGCGGCAAGCAAACGGAACACAATTAAGGCCGCGACGACAAAGCCGATGCGCCCTAGGAGCTCGCGGTCCGTAAGGATGAGTTTCAGTTTTTTAAAAAATGCTTCCAT
>CAZVGP010000009.1:6220-9329 GCA_964626715.1 uncultured Candidatus Saccharibacteria bacterium | reverse complement strand
AGCGCTTTGATGGTCGCACGTGCGATGTTGAGCTTATTTTTCGACGGCGAGAGGATTTTTGCCGTCACATCTTTGATGCCGGCAAGCTCAAGAACGAGCTTGACCGCCGAACCCGCGACAATGCCTCGGTTCGGAGCCGGACGGATCTCCACGATGCCGGAAGAAGACTTCGCCATGACGTCGTGCGGAATGGACATGGTTTTCGTTGTGGGGACGGTGATCATGTTTTTCTTCGCATCACGCAGGGCCTTCTCTATCGCAAGCGCCGTGTCGAGGCCTTTGCCAAGGCCCACGCCTACCCTTCCTTTCCGATCGCCTGCAACAATTGCAGCGGAGAAGTTGAAGCGGCGGCCGCCCGCCATGACGCGCGCCACACGCCGCACAATAATAGTGCGCTGATCGAATTCGGAGCGCTGACGGTCATCGCGCTTGCCGCGGCGGCCGCCTTCGCCTTCCTTGCCTCGGCCCCTGCCACGGCCTCTGCCGCGTCCCATGCGTCCGCGCGGCCTCTCCGGCACGGTCGCCGCTACAGCTTGAGGAGCTGGAGTTTCGGTGACCGGTTCTTGTTTGATTTCGTCTTGCATGGTTAGTTTTCGTCAGCGAACGAAGCGAGGTTACCTGCCTGCCAAAGCCTTGACGCAGGCGGGGAAAAGCTTCCACCCCGCCCTCCAAGCATCTTGGCTTGGGGAGCATAGAGGGCGGGGTTTAAGGAAATGTAAATCGCTTTGCTCATAACATTTCCTAAAACTCTAAACCTGCCTCGCGCGCGGCGTCCGCGAGCGCTTTCACGCGAGCGCTGTAGGTAAAGCCTCCCCGGTCAAAAACGACTTTCTTCACGCCGGCAGTGAGACCCGCTTTCGCGATGCGTTCACCGACGACTTTCGCATCCTCCGTCATCGGTTTCCCTTTCACGTCTTTGGACGACGCGGATGCGAGCGTCACACCCTTATCATCGTCGATAAGCTGCGCGTAGACGAAGCGGTTCGAGAGGAACACCGCAAGGCGCGGGCGCTCTGCGCTACCTTTTACACGCGCGCGTATGCGGCGGTGGCGGCGGGCGCGGAGCCCTGTTTTTGTTTGTGGTGTCAGTTTGCTCATGGTGTTTTGATGTTTCTGTTCACTGAATACCGTGTACTATGCACTGCTTACGCGGTCACTTTCTTGCCTTGCTTGCGGCGCACGTACTCGCCTTCGTAGCGGATGCCTTTGCCTTTATACGGCTCAGGTTTTCTGACCGCGCGGATGTTTGCCGCGAACTGTCCCACAGCGTCCTTGTCGATACCGGAAACCGTCATGAGATTCTTATCGACCGCAACATCGATACCGGTCGGGACAGAGAGAACGACTGGATGCGAGAACCCGACGATGAATTTCAGATTCTTCCCTTGCAATTCGACGCGGTAGCCGATGCCTTCAAGCGAAAGTTTCTTCTCGTACTTTGTGTTGACTCCCGCAATCATGTTTTTGATATGCGCTGCCGTCGTTCCCCACAGCGATCGCGCGAGTTTCGACGTATTCGCTGGCGTTACCGTGACTTTCCCGTCCGCGACAGAAACTGAAATCAGGGAATGCACCGTTTTCGAAAGTGAACCGAGCGGACCTTTCACGGTCACCGTGCCGACGCCCGCCGTGACATCGGTTTTTTCAGGAATGGTTATTGGGTTTTTGCCGATTTTGCTCATCTTAGATTTTGTTCGCGAGTCCGCGAGTGTTACCTGCCCGTCCGAAGTCAGACGTAGGCGGGGAAAATCTTAGACCAAGCACATAGCGGCAGTTTATGGCGTTGTGTTTCATTTGAATGGATACTGAGTGTTGCATGCGTATGCTATGTGCTGGTAAGGAAAACCTAATTCGCCCGCCCGCCGTAATTTTCCAACACATAGCATGCTACGGCACGAAGCTATAAATGGAAGCAGGATATGTTTAAGTGTGATATACGTACGCATGTTCAGAAAATTATTGCGGGCAAGCTCATAACGTTTTCCTTACCATATCGCGAACAGGGTCTCGCCGCCGAGGCGTTTTTCGCGCGCCTCTTTGTCGGTCACGATGCCGGCGGGAGTCGTAAGAACGAGAACACCTCTTCCATATTTTACCGGATGCACCTCGCGCGCTTTCGCGTAGAGGCGACGGCCGGGTTTCGAAATCCGCTTCACGCCATTTATCTTTGGCATGCCTGCTTCATCATAGAGAAGGGTGACCGTGAGCATCTTTTTTGGTTCGTCTCCTTCTTCAGCAACCTCGCCCACATATCCGCATTTCTTCAAGGCGATTGCGATTGATTTTTTCATCTTTGAAAACGGCACGGCAACAGAGGCTCTGCCGACCGCTCCAGCGTTTTTCAGGCGAACGATAAAGTCTCCGATGGGATCAGTGACCATCTTAGATTTTGTTCGCGAGTCCGCGAGTGTTACCTGCCCGTCCGAAGTCAGACGCAGGCGGGGAAAATCTTAGACCCAAGCACCAATTTTGCAGAACTGACGAACCTCGCGGCGCTGCGCCCAAACCCCGGTATAACGCTTCGCGTATACGGGGCACGTAGGGCTTGGACATGCTACCAATTTCAGTGTGCGCTGGGCTACCTGCCCCGTAGCGAGCAGAGCTCTGCTGCGGGGTTCGCCCAAACGCGCCGCGGCGGGTCGAAGGGTAAAGTGTCTGTGCCTGTGAGTGAGTATGCATATCGTTTCGCAAAATTGGTGCTCGGTAAGGAAAACCTAATTCGCTTGGCTCATAACGTTTTCCTTACCAACTTGATTTTTTAACGCCCGGTATTTCCCCACGCCGCGCCATCTCACGAAACTCTTGGCGGGAGAGACCGAAGTAGCGCATGTAGCCCCTAGAGCGGCCCGTGACCGCGCAGCGGTTTTTTATGCGGACCGGAGAAGAGTTCCGCGGAAGCTTCTGTAAACCTTCCCAGTCGCCTGCCTCTTTTAAAGCTTTCCGCTTTACGGTAAAACGAGCCGCAAGGCGCATGCGCTTAACATTCCGGGCAAGTTGTGACTTTTTAGCCATTCTAGGGAACCTGCAGGAACCAGTCCTGTGGTATTCGCCTTACAAAGCGTGCCCCGTTGCGAGCCTTGGCTCTGCAACTGGGGCGCTTCAAAAAGCT
>CAZVGP010000009.1:0-6120 GCA_964626715.1 uncultured Candidatus Saccharibacteria bacterium | reverse complement strand
CGGCACCCCGATGTGCCGTAGGAACGCTTCTGCCTCTTTTTTCGTTTTCGCGGTCGTGACGATGGTAACCGCAAGGCTGAAAACGTCGCGCAAATCTTCGTCTGATGATTCCGGGAAAATCGTATTCTCTTTGATGCCGATCGTGAGGTTTCCCATCGCGTCAATCGCCTTCGGGTCGATACCGCGAAAGTCACGCGTTCTCGGGAGCGCGATGTGGACGAGCTTGTCGAGAAAGTCATACATGCGCACGCCGCGCAACGTTACCTGATAGCCGACGACATCTCCCTGCCGGACTTTGAACGTGGCAATTGATTTCTTCGCTCCGCGCGGGGCGGCCTTCTGGCCGGTAATGCGCGCGAGCCTATCTTCGATGATCTCGATCTTTTTCTTGTCCTTCACCTTGCCCGTGCCGGTCGTGACAACCGCCTTTACCACGCGCGGCGCCTGCAAACGGTTCGTGTAGCCGAATGCGCCTTTCATGCTCTTGAAAGCGCTCTCCTCACGGCCTTTTACGGATGATGCGTTCATACCTCCGTGTTGCTCTTTTTCGCGACCCGGGTGCGTGTGCCATCCTTCCGGATGATGCTGACCCGGGTGCCTGTACCCGTCTTCGGGTCGACGATCATGACATCCGATGCGTGGATGGGTGTTGCTCGTTCCACCACCTGCCCTTTCCGAGTGCCTCTGGGCTTCTCATGCTTTTTCTTGAGGTTAATGCCCTCGATAAGCACGCGGTTTTCTCGCGGAAATGCCTGCGTCACAACTCCGGTTTTCCCCCGATCCTTGCCTGTGATAACCACCACCTTGTCTCCTTTTTTTATTTTCATATCTTAGATTTTGTTAGCGAGTCCGCGAGCTTAGAAAATCTTAGACCCAGCCCTCTAAGCTTGCCAAAAAAACCAGAAGAAGAAATACGAATGATACTTCCTGTTTTGATTTGTTTCATTGCGTGCATAGAGGGCTGGGTGGTGAAAAATGTATTCGCTTCCTTCATTATTTTCAGACCACCTCGGCGGCCATGGAGCCGATTTTCTGGTAGCCGAGTTCAACTATTTCGCGCGGCACGGGACCGAAGATGCGGTTCGCCTTCGGTTCGTAGGGGTCTTTCGGATTTTTGGCGAGCACCACGACCGCGTTGTCGTCGAAGCGGATGTAGGAGCCGTCTGTACGGCGGAAGGGTTTTCGCTGACGCACGACAACCGCGGTAAGAACTTCTTTCTTTTTTACCATCTTTCGGGGCTCCGCGACCTGCACCGACAGCACGACCAGATCACCGATGTTCGCGGTGCGTTTCTTCGAGCCGCCCAGTATCTTGAAGATGCGTCCGACCTTTGCGCCGGTATTGTCTGCAACTACCACAAGTGAGCGGTCTTGGATCATATCTTAGATTTTGTTAGCGAGTCCGCGAGCTTAGAAAATCTTAGACCGAGCACTAACGCCGAAAAACGTTCGCTGGCCGCGAATGTGCTTTTCTCGGATGATACGTGCGTTAGCGAAGCATTTTTCATATGGTTAGCGTTAGTGCTCGGTTCAAGTGGATGCATAATCGCTTTGCTCATTGCACCACTAGAAAGTGCTTATGTTTGGAAATCGGCCGGCACGCCGTGATGACGACGCGTTCCCCCACGGCCTTCGTGTTCCCCGGATCGTGTACGAGGTATTTCTTTGTCTTCATGATGTATTTCTTGTATGTGGGATGCTTCACGTAGCGATTGACCGCCACGGTCACCGTGTCTTTCATTTTCGTGGACACGACCGTGCCCACCATGCTCTTCGGATGTTTCGTTTCCGTTTCCATAATTATGCGCTTTTTGTCCTTTCTCCCATCACCATCTTTATACGTGCGATGTCATGCCGGATGGCGCGGGCTTTGCGCACGTTTTTCGTCCGGCCGCCCGACATGCCGAACCGGAATTCCCTCAATGCTCCCTGAAGCTCGGTCATGAGTTTCTGGAGCTCGTCGGTATTTTTCTTTCTCACATCAGCGGATTTCATGGTCAAATTTTTTAATGACGCGTGACAACAAGGGTCCTCACCGGAAGCTTTGTGCCTGCTTTCCGAAGCGCCTCGCGCGCGACAACATCGGCGACGCCATCTATCTCAAACAGCACGTTTCCCGGCTTCACATCGGAAACGAAACGGACCGGGTCGCCCTTTCCTTTGCCCATGGGCAGCTCCGCACCTTTCTGTGTTTCCGGACGGTCAGGAAACACCCGGACCCATACGCGGCCGGTCTTGCCCAAAAGGTGTGTCGCGGCGCGGCGCGCCGCCTCGAGCTGGTTTGAGGAGATGCGCCCGACAGTCGTCGCTTTGAGGCCGTGCGAGCCGAACGAAAGCGTCGTCCCACGCGTCGCGACGCGTTTCTTAGCGGGGTTGCTGCGCCCCGTCTGCCACTTTCTGAATTTCACTTTTTTTGGAAAGAGCATGTTAGTTTTTTTACGAGCGAAGTGAGTGAGAAAACCTTACACCCAGCACCAATTCCGACAAACTTTGAAAAAGGTTCAGCGTACTGCTCTCGGACGGAATGTACAGATTGTTCTTCATCAGAGTATGCTTAGAATTGGTGCTGGGTTCTCGAAAGACATAGTCACTTCGTTCCTTGTCTTTCGGAAAAAACATCGCCGCGATAGATCCACACTTTGACGCCGATCTTCCCCAAAGGCAGGTGCGCTTCGTCCTGTGCGTAGTCGATGTCGGCGCGCAGGGTCTGCAAGGGAATCCGGCCTTTCTTCAGCTCTTCCTTGCGGCTCATCGAGGCCGCGCCGAGCATGCCGGAAAGCGCGATACGGACCCCTTTCACATCGCGGTTCGCCATCGCCTTGTCGATCGTCTGCTTCAAGACGCGTCGGAACGGCAGGCGCTTCTCGAGACTCTCAACCACCATGCCGGCGATAATCGCCGCGTTCGATTCGGGCGAGCGGACTTCAATGATATCGAGCCGCAGCCCCGGCACCTGCGAGAGATGCATGCTTTTGAGAAGTTGTGAGAGATCGTTTTTGAGCTTGGTCGCGCTCTCGCCCGAGCGGCCGATAACCATGCCGGGGCGCGCGGTGTGTATCTGCACACGGATATCCTTCTGTGAGCGTTCGATCTCGACGTGCGAGAGGTAAAAGCCCCGCAGGCGCGTCACGAGGAATGTCCGTATCGCGGCATCGGTCCGGATGAACTCCCGGTTCTTTGTGGCGCTACCAGGGAACCAGCGGCTTTTCCAGTCACGGAGGATTCCCAAGCGGTGCGCGTACGGATGAACGATCTTCGTCATAAGGTTATTGCGCAGCGCGCAACGCAGAGCGCGAAGCGTCAGACTTTTTCTTCGAGTGTTGCGCGTTGTGCGTTGTGCGTTGTGCGAGAGTAACCGTCACGTGACTTAAGCGGTGTCGGATGGGAGCGGAGCGGCCGAAGGCTCTCGGCATCGAACGCTTGAGGACGATGCCCTTCCCCACGGTAATCGCCTGCACATAGAGCTCCTGTGCGTTCTCTCCCTGCTTCTCGGCGTTCGCCGCGGCGCTCATGATCAACTTCGCGATCGGCCGCGCCGCGCGCTTCTCGAGAAACTTGAGTGCCGTGAGCGCTTCGGAAACACGCTTCCCTGCCACGAGGCTCGTCACAAGGCGAATTTTCCGCGGAGCCTGCCGATAGTTGGTAAGCGTCGCTTTCATCCCGCTAGAAATTTTGCCAGAATCGTTTGTCATAGTGCGGATTATAGAGACTCGTTTGAAAAACAGAAAATCACGCGGCGTATATGGATATGATTTCTAACGGGATTCATGGTTTTGCCTCCGGAGCCGGAGCTGGGGCTGGCGCCTGCCCTTCTGTCGTCGCAGCCTTTGCAGCCTGCGCTGCTGCGATCTCGGCTTCTTTCTGCTTCTGCTCCAATTCCTTTTGCATGCGGCCGCCGTGGCGGGTGAAGCGGGTCGTGGGGGAAAATTCCCCAAGCCGATGCCCAACCATCTCTTCCGTCACGAAAACTTCGGGAAAATCCTTACCGTTGTGGACCAAAAAGGTGAAGCCAATCATCTCGGGGCTGATTTCAGAAGCGCGCGCCCATGTTTTTATGGGCCCGGCAGATGCGGGTTTTTTGCCCTCAATCTTTTTGAGGAGCTTGTGAAAGACGTAGGGGCCTTTCGATAATGAGCGTGCCATAAGAAAGAAAATGCGCTCTTGCGAGCTCTTTTAAGAATACCGAAGAGAGGGCCGAAAGTCAAAGATTCGTTCAGGAAGCTTTGCCAATCAGATTCAGAAAAAACTTCAGGAATCTTCCCAAACGGGAGTTGCAAAGCACTTCTCTTAGCCCCGAAACAAAATTCTCATTGTTCATGTGTGAAGCTTTTTATATAGACGAACTACTAACTCGACGCCTCCGCTGATTTCTTCTTGCCGACCCTGCGGCGAGCAATAATGAATGGGTTCGAGTATTTTTTCGGCGTACGGCTCTTCTGGCCTTTGCCGGTCGGCTTGCCCCACGCCGAGCGCGCGCGGCGATGGCCGCGGCCTTGCCTTCCTTCGCCGCCTCCGTGCGGATGATCGACGGGATTCATGGCGGTACCGCGCACCGTCGGCCTCACACCCATGCGACGCGAACGACCCGCCTTGCCGATAATAACGAGGTGATGTGCTTCGTTCGAGACTTCTCCCACCGATGCCCAGGCGGTGTCCACGACTTTGCGGATTTCCGTCGATGGGAGTTTCAGTTGGGCGTAGCCGCCGTCATGCGCGACGAGTTCGGCGTAGTTTCCCGCAGAGCGGCCCATCTTTGCTCCGCCGTTTGCGTGAATCTCAATGTTATAGACGAACGTGCCGACAGGAATATTTTTAAGCGGCAACCGATTGCCCGGGGTCAAAGGCGCGTGCTCCGCGGTCAAAACTTCGCTTCCCACTTTGAGCGACTTCGGCGCGAGGATGTAACGACGTTCACCGTCTTTGTAGACGATGCGCGCGATGAAGCCGGAGCGCATCGGATCGTATTCTATGTGCTCTACTCTGCCGGAAATATTTTTCTTATCGAAAAGAAAATCAACAGAGCGGACGTTTTGCTTGTGGCCTGCGCCTTGGTGACGGACTGTGATGCGGCCGTAGGAGTTGCGGCCCGCGAATTTTTTCCGACCACGGGTAAGACCCTTGAAAGGCTTACCGGTCGTCAAAAAATCCCTGTAGCGGATGACGCTCATGTGGCGCGTGCTTTTCGTCCTCGGTTTGTAGTTACGAGTGCTCATGGTTTATGTAAATTGTATTTCTTCTCCTTTCTTTAGAAAGACATAGGCTTTTCGAGTCGCGGCGGTTTTTCCGAAGCCGCGCTTTTTGCGCATTTGGACTCGCTTCGCAGGAGTATTCACGACATTTACCTTGACCGGTGTCACTTTATAGATCGCTTTCACCGCCTCGGCGACTTCCTGCTTCGTTGCGCCCGCACCGATATCGAACGTGTACACATTGGTGCTCGTCATGTTCGCCGCTTTCTCCGTGATGCGCGGGCGAACGAGTATGTTCGCCATAGAGCGTGCAACGTGCAACGTGGAATGCGTAGTGTCTGAAGCTTGCACTTCTTCACGCTTCACGTTTTGCGTTTCAAGTTTTGCGTCAGCTTTCTTTTTGAATCCGAAAAACGCCATACCTTAGATTTTGTTCGCGAGCCCGCCTGTCTGCGTGCAACGCACAGGTAGGCGAGCGTTACAAAACGTTAGACCCAGCCCTCTAAGCATTTCCGTTTCGGACAGAAAGCGGTCGGAAGTATGGAAGTTGTTCAAAGATTTGTACATGGTGTTGATTGGATGCATAGAGGGCTGGGTGATAAAAATCTAACTCGCTTTGCTCATAACATTTTCCTCATTTCTCCAGCCTCGCCGCGAGTGTCTTCACTGAAATCTCTGGTTCGACCAAAACCAGATAGCGGTACGTGAGAACATCCACAGGATTCGTGTTCCGCGCTTCGAGAACCATCACGTTGCCCATGTTGCGGAAGCTTTTCATCGCGGCAGAATCCTTTTTCGGCAGAAGTACCAAGGCAGAGTTATTCCGCCGGTTCGAAAGCATCTCGAAACCTTTGACAGACGAAAGGCCGTTCAGGGCTTCCTTCGCAAGTTTCGACTTCGGAGCCGAGAGCGAGAGCGTGTCAACGAAAAG
>CAZVGP010000008.1:0-18430 GCA_964626715.1 uncultured Candidatus Saccharibacteria bacterium | reverse complement strand
TTATTTATAACATCCAACAGAAGGCTAGACTAGAGAAAAAATACTGATGGAGTGCACCGCATCGTGCCAGTTCTCGAAACCGAGCTAAGCAGATACTGGATATTTTACTTGCTGTTGACGAGAAGGAAAGAAAGGCAGCCGGAAAGGCTCAGGCGCCAAAGCCAGACCTTGATGGACCGCGGAGCCACCCTCTTGCCGCATGAGGTTTCTGCGACAGGTGATAGGTACCCTTCAAGAGCGGGTCTCCATTGCAATAGTCGGCTCGGCTCTGTGGTGGGCGATTGAGCGGCTCTTGGATGCAAGCATCAGTCAGGTGATGCAGGCTTTGTGTCACGTTTTTCGGCTACTTATCTTGCGTTTTTGAATCCCACCTGTGGTATAATGTTCATATGAAAAAGACACTCGTTCGACCCCGAAGCTCCCCCGCGAAGAGCTACACGCTCGGTCGCAGCAAATTTGCCAAGATCAGCGCGGTCGAGGGAATTACCCTCACGCCCGAAATGATCGAGCAGTTTCAGACATTCGACAAACAAGAGCTTCCAGCCAAAACTCGACGTCGGGTGCTCGCGCGTAAATACGCCAAGGCGCTTGCTTAATTGGCGATGTACGACGCCATAGCCGATCCGTATTGCTACCCAGGCACCACAGTTCTCAAGAACATTCCGAATCTCCGTACGCAAGTTGACCTCGCTGCATTCGAAGCCGTCGCGACTGCGCAACGATCTGATGAGCCGCTTCCCGTAGGCAAACTCAGTGTCGCCCACTATCGCGCCATCCATCGGCATCTGTTTCAAGACGTGTATGCATGGGCGGGAAAATTTCGAACCGTGAGAATGACAAAAGGTGGCAGTGCATTCTGCTACCCCGAGCATATTGCGCGGGAAATGAAGACACTTTTCTCCGAGCTTCGGAAGCGTCGCTACTTTTCTGGGCTTACCAAAGTCAGGTTCACGCGCGAAGCTGCGCACTTCCTCAGTACCTTGAACGCCATTCATCCATTTCGAGAAGGGAACGGCAGAACACAATTGACGTTTCTCACCCTCCTTGCGGACCACGCTGGCCATCCGCTCCATCTTGAACGGCTTGCTCCGGAGGCCATGATGGATGCGATGGTGCAGAGTTTTCAGGGGGACGAAGCCCTGCTTACATCCGCCATTCGTGATTTGATCGAATGAGCGTATCGCGTCTCGAATTACTCAGACAAATAACGTCCGCATCGCACGCCAGAGTGAGCCTAGGTGCGCCACAAACGGGAGTATCGGCGAAATAAGTGGCAGCACCGCGAGGCGAAAAAACGCCTGTGCGTCGAAAGTGCGGCGGTCGATTATCTCCCACAGTATGATGAACATGATTCCAACTGCAAAGGCACCCGGAAGGGTGAGTTCAAACCACAGAGGAATCCGTGCACCGGTAAACTCTATGAGAAATAGGAATGCTTGAAATACGAAAACGGCAAGGAGACCGTTGAGGAGGAGATGAAATGTGCCTTTCGGAATGCCATGACGCCTGGCGCGCGTCCATGGATTGTCTGCAGATACGTACATCATTGCGGTGATAAGCCCGGCGAGGGAAATCAACAGAAGAATTCTGCGAGGTGGAAGTGCCAGTACTCCCGTAACGACACGATCCCAGAGGTGCCAGAGTTGTGGCGCAATTTTTGATAAAAGCTGCACAGCGGTATCCATACGTCACCCCCTCGTTCATACGTTTCGACGGGTTCTCATCCCTCGTCAACGAGCGAAGGTACCAACGGCGCACCTGCGTATCGTGAAACAGACGGTCTCACGCAGCGTTGCACGGCGCCATCGTCTCCCTTATTCCCACTCCAGTTTTCGCAGCAGTGCAAGCTGAGCGCGCCGCGTATCGACAAGTTTGTTCACCGCGTTGACATGTTTTTCAACGGCGTTAATGCCGAGTGTTTTTGCCTCTTCAAAATTTATGCGGTGTCCGTGTTCCATCTCCCCGCTCGTGAGCTTCTCGGCCAAAGCGCACCCGCCAAAAAAACCGCTCAGCCATGCTCTTGTGTTTTCTATTGATGAGTCTGCACATTTTTTTGGGGTCCTTCTTCGCAGCTCTTTGAGCTAGAAGCGCGATGAGGGCAGTGCGATCTTCGAGGCCCTTAAGGCCCTTTTCTTTGACCAGCTCTTCATAATCGCGAGCTGGAAACCCACCGATTTGTAGGTCGGTTGGCCCCAGACTTGCGTGTTTCCCCATAACAATCTTCCTCGTTGCTAATGCAATCTCGGTCCCCGCAGACATCGCATAATAGGGCACATACGCTGTTGTATATTCATGAGCCACTAGAGCCTCGGCAACCATTTCTGTTGCTGATGCGTCACCGCCAAACGTGTGAAGGATCATGTCGATGGGTCTGTATTTGTCTGTCGACAAAATATCTCTGACGATGTCGGTTGCCTCGTCCGGAGCAAGAAATGGAATGACAGTTGTATTGACGGGCAATGGAGCGGCGGGCGCATCATGGATGATATAAATGACCTTGTGATTGTTCCATCTGCGTTCAAACTCCTTCTTTGTTCTTTCCCACGTGATCGCTATGTCACGGACATCTGACTCGTCCTGAGTGTCTGACATATCATGACCCTGATTTGTCGAGAGCCTGTTAGCTGTCCAGTTTCTAGACCCGGATGGGGCTAGGGCTTCCGCATACGCTGATGCACCCACCGAGACCCAAAATGATTGTGAGTTTGACCTCGCCGACATGATCCTCCCCACGCCTGTACCTTCTAAGGTGAATTATACGGCGAGGCGCCGCACAATGCCCAGCACGGTCGGGCGTGAAGAAGCCAGTACTCTTGCGCATTTCCGCCACAGGTTCGACCATAACTCCTTCCAATCTCTCACTAATCTGTTCGGGCGAACCGTCCAGCCTCAAAACCTCAGATATGTTGTTTGCGCGCAATGATTTGCACAAAAAGGCCGATTAAACTGAGGTTCACACCGATACAGTGGTCTCGCTCTCCGCTTGGCCCAAAAACCGTGTGAGATCATCTGCACCACATCAATACCTGCCAGCTCTAACGGGTTCCGTGACATACCAAATTGACGAATTGACCAGATTGCTCCCCGTGCGCATTGTGCCACGCAGGCGTATGTTTGGCGAATGTCCACCCGCGTCATCCAATATATGCGTTCAAATATATTCGGCATCTTAGAATTTGATCGTCCATCATTCGCCTCAACGATTGCGCAGGCTAGTGCACATCGGCTTGCAAACACATTCGAGTTCTATCTACCATCATTTCCTCGTGCCCGTCTTAGTACCACTCCAACCGGGGCTTCTCCATGAAATTGCTCCTCCGCCGCAGCGAGCGTTCAAGCGCGCTCGGGAAACTCATCTTCATTCTCGAAGTCCGTGCCGAACTCTCGGACGAGGAGCGTGCGTGGATCGATAAGTAAAAGCTCGGCAGTACGTTTCTCTATGTGAAGAAACCCCTTCCCGAAGTGGACACTCGGTCACTGAGCGGCCTCGGCACTATCCTTCTCCATCACGCGCTCAACATAACCGTGAGCGTTAACGACCTCAGGAATGGCAAACGGATCGAATGCAAGGACATCATGGAGATGCTTGCCGCCGAGGCGCAGATCAAGGAAGCGGCGCAGACGTTCGGAAGCGTGCTTCGCGCGGCCTCACAATTCGGCGGCGAGGAAGTCGTGCCGCTCTAACGCATGGCAACAAATAACTTCTTCAGCTTTTTCAGCGGGGGCACGAAGAGCCGTGAACTCCGCGAGACGCGCGCCTCGTGGGAACGTGTCGAGAGGGAGTGGCGCACCTCACCGCTTGCCACGCTTGCGGTCGAGGACCTCGCGGCGGAAATTGTTTCTGAGGCGATGGAAGCCATGGAGCGGATACCGGCACCTCCAGTAGTTGCCGCGCTCGGCGATGCGACGGAAGCGCTGCTTCGCGCGGAAACCCTGAGCGAGCTTGAACCGCTGTGGGGCGTCATCGAGAACAATGTTGAAGCCGCAATCGAATTTCGGGAGATGCTCGGGAGGCGCTCCCGCTGGGCCACGCAGTATAAGGAGATGCACGGCGTCTTCAGCGCCCGGCTCGGAGGCGCGTATCGTGAGTTCCTGAACGCGCTTCCCGAAGCGTGCTTTGCCACGTGGGATGACGACGCGAACGACACCTTCGACACGCCGCTCATCGATCTCATTGACGAGCCCGCGACTCTCATTGAGCGGCTGATCCACTTCCCGTTCACGGATGATGCCCTCACGCTCAATCTCTTCTCCGAGCTCAGGAAGTACCTCCGGCCGAATATCCTCAACGCCTCCGGTATTTCACTGACCGATACCGCGCGCACCCGAGAGCCCGCTATCGTCCCGCCAACGGCCCAGAAAGGGAAAAGCGCCCGTGAACTCGCGGAGCTCTATCTCGACGGGACGCCCTTTGCCGCGCTTTTGGAGCTGCCGATCCCGTTCAAGGTCGCGGAGGAGGTCCGCTTCGAGCACTGCCATGTGATCGGCGGCACCGGGCACGGCAAAACACAGTTTCTCCAAAAGATGATCTATGCCGACCTCATCGCCTCGCAATACGACAAACGATCCGTGGTCGTGATCGACAGCCAAGGGGACCTCATACAGAAGCTCGCGCATCTGGAGTTGTTCTCGCCGCACGTCGGGGGAGGACTGGGAGAGCGTCTGGTTCTCATCGACCCCTCTGATATCGACCACCCCGCCGCGCTCAATCTCTTCGACGCGCATCTCAAACGCGTGGGGGAATACGATCCAGTGGATCGCGAGCGCGTCTTGAACGGAGTCGTCGAACTCTACGAAACCTTCTTCGACGCGCTCCTTGGAGCCGAACTCACGGCCCGGCAGGACGTGGTTTTCCGCTATCTCGCCCGCCTCATGATCACGATTCCCGGCGCGACGATCCACACCCTCATGGAGATCATGGAGAGGGGCCAGGCGTTCGCGCCGTACATGGAGAAGCTCGAAGGATCGGCGAAAAGGTTTTTCGAGACGGAGTTCTTCAGCCCCTCCTTCTCCGCGACGAAGAGTCAGATTCTCAAGCGCCTGTGGGGCGTGCTTTCGACGCCTGCGTTCGAGCGCATGTTCTCGCAGCGTGAAAACAAGCTCGATCTCTTTGCCGCGCTCAATGACGGCTCGATCATTCTCGTGAATACCGCGAAAGACCTATTAAAGGAGGAGGGCAGCCGCCTCTTCGGCCGGTTCTTCATCGCCATGCTCGCGCAGGCGGCGCTGGAGCGCTCGACCGTGCCCGAGGCGAAGCGCACCCCCACCTTCGTCTATGTGGATGAAGCGCACGAATACTTCGACGACCGCATCGAAGCGATCCTGAACCAAGCGCGCAAGTATCGCGTGGGCCTCACGCTCTCGCACCAGAATCTCGACCAGCTCTCGACGCGCCTGCGCTCCGCGCTTCTCACGAATACGAGCATGAAATGCGCGGGCGGCGTCTCCGCGAAAGACGCGCGCACGCTCGCGGATGAACTCCACACGACGCCGGAATTCATCGACGGCATGCGCCGCAGGGGCCCTAAGACCGAGTTTGCTGTGTGGGTGAAGCATCAGACGCCGCACGCGATCCGCGTCTCGGTGCCGCTCGGGTTTCTTGAGCGCCAACACACGCTCGATGAAGAGGACTACGACCTTCTCCTCGCCGCAAATCGCGCCCGATACGGCGGCACGCGAACGGACGTCATGCCTCATTTACCTTTGGTATCCGAAACTGATGAAATGAATGGGCAAACGCTCACACCGAGTGAGCGGACGTCTGCGAGCGAACAACCGTCCTTAGGGGGCGCTCCTCTCACTCGCGATGCATCCCAAGCGCCTAGGGTTTTCGCTCCTTTCCCTTCCGATGCGATGCCGCCTTCGACGCATACTCCTGTCGCGCGCGAGTTGGGCAAGGGCGGCCCCCGGCACCGCTATCTCCAATCACTCGTGAAGGAACTCGCCGAGCAACAGGGGCTCAAGGCGACCATCGAAGGAGTCGTTCCGGGCGGCACCGGACAGGTGGACGTGCTGTTGGAGCGCGGAGGCGTGATAGCGGCGGTAGAAATCTCCGTCACGACGCCCGCTCACTGGGAGCGCGTGAACGTCCTCAAGTGCCTCCGTGCCAACGTGCCGCGCGTGGCATTACTTCTCGCAAAGTCGAAGCGCTCGTCCGAGCGATACAAGAGCGACGTGCTCGAAGGTCTCTCCTCGGACGAGCAGGCGAAAGTCTCATTCTTGGCGCCAGAAGATGTTCCCGACTTCATCGCCTCGCTCGCTCCGACTCCCGAGCCGAAAGCGGCTATCGTGAAGGGGTATCGCGTGAGCGTGTCGCAGTCGTCCACCTCGCCAGAGGAAACGAAAGCTCGCCGCGAAGCCTTGGGGCGCATCATCGCGCGGTCGATGGAGCGACGAAAAGGATAGCAGTGAGCGGTTAGCCCGGCTGATACGGCTGGTCTCGTGGCTCACATCTGAAAAACCTCTCAAGCTCCTTTTCCTTTAAGGGAGCGCGCCCAACTCCCTTCTCCCAAGCAGCGAACGTCTCTTCCGAGATGCCGATGTACCGTGCTGCCTGCTTTTGGGTCAGTCCGAGTCGGAGCCGATGCCGCTTGATTTTCTCACTGAGCGTGACGGCTGGCGGAAGGGGGTCGTATCCGAGGAAGGCGACCAAGGCGGGATAGAAGCGGGCTTCGGGAGTGGTCCGGTCCTTCTCCCACTGGAGAAGGGCAACACCCGTAACGCCAAGCCGCCTGCCAAGGGCGTTCTGGGATAACCCTGCTTCGACCCGGCGCTTCCGGATGTGCTCCCCGAGCGTTTGGGGCTCGGGGATGCAAGCCTTTGGCAGGACTGCGCTAAGTACAAGCGGCACACTAGGCCGCAAAAGCGCGCTGACATGGGTGCGTAGTGTCAAAGATGCGTTCCCTTCGTGATGCGGACTCGCGGGCAGGCAAAGGAGGCTGATGGCAACCTCTTCCTTCCCGACGGTTATCCGCTCGGTGATAGTTTCGACGAACTGGCGCTTTTCCTCAACCGAGCAGAGGTCCCACCGGCTTGCGAGGTCCGCCGCGCTCTCCTCTGCGATGGCCGTGGAGGCGCTGCCGATCTTGAGGACATCCACGGCCGCCTGGAGCCTCGGCAACTCGTCCTCAAGCTGCCTGCGCCGCTCCGAGAGGGGTTTCTGGCGACGGGCGAAATCGGGAGGGGTGAGGCCGGACGCAAGGTACAGCTGATAGAGCTGTTCATCCTCGGTCTCGATCTTCCCGAGCTTGGCTTCGGCCGCGTGAAGCAGGGCTTCCTTCTCGCTGATCGCCTCGTCGGCGGCGGCCCGGTGCCCCATGATCTCCTCGGGCGAGAGGACGAACTGGGAGAGCCGGTCGCGGTACACGGCTTCGAGGTCCTTGATTGGTATCTTATTGCGGCACGCCTTGCAGACGTACTTGGGCGAGTTGCTCCACACATACATTTTGCCGCCACAGGCGCAGAAGGCGTACCCGGCGAAGAGGTGCGGGCTCCGTCGGGCGGGCTGCGTGCCCTTCAGGCGACGGTTTTCGAGGAGCGCGTTTACTTCCTGCCAGAGTTCCGCCGACACGATGGGCTCGACGGGCGTCTCGACCCATTCCTCTTTCGGCTTCAACTCCCAGTTTTTGTTGGGGCCTTGGGAGCGGGTGTAGTTCTGGCGGAGGAGGCCCTTTGCCGTGGGATCGGTGAGGAGGCGCTTCACCGTGACCGCGACAAACGGACCGCCGTCCCGCGTGCGGTATCCGCGCTCGTTTAATATGCGCGCGACCGTCTTGATGCGCCGGTGTTCACGAAAGAGCTCGTACATGAGAGCCCGGATCGGAGCTTCCTTTGGGTCAGGAAGGAAGCGCTTGTCCTTCCACTGGTACCCGAACTGCGCCGTGCCGCCGATGTGCCTGCCCATCTTCGCGCGTATGGGAACGGATGCCGCGATGCGCTCGGCGATTTCCTCGCGCTCCCACTGCGCCATCGCGGAGAGGAGCGTGAAGAAGAACCGCCCTGCGGGCGAGCCGGTGTCTATCGCCTCGTGAAGCGAGATCATGTCGGCATGGGCCGCGCGGAACGCGTCGGCGAAATCGAGGAGCTCCCGGGTATTGCGCGCCAAGCGGGCGAGCTTGGAGAAGACGAGCCCGCTGATATGCCCCGAGCGGATGTCCGCGAGCATCCGCTTTGCTTCGGGATGGCCCATCACCGACTTTCCGGAAACGGCTTCGAGCCGGTACACCTCGCGCACCTCCCACTCGCGCGCTTCCGAGTACATGCGGGCGCGCTTCTCATGGACCTCAGGGCTTTCGCCCTTCACCTGGTCTTCGGTGGAGACGCGTATCCAGATGCCAACGGCCTTGGGCCGCGTATCGTTCACAGGTTTGGTCTTCATGAATGTTACCCGACGCAGGTTCGGCAAGAATCTAGCGTCGAAGCCCCATCACTCTCAACGACGAAGAACGCCAGGGGAAGCGCCCTTTTCGTGCCTGACTGCCATGAACAAGAGCCTTTTTGCGACTTCGTCCCCTTGAGAAGATTGAGCGGCCAGATCGGCTCAAAAACCGCGCTGGTCTCTCTGCATGAAGCGTCAGTACCAGAGCATCCCAAGCGCGAAGGCGGTGACGCGCATCGGTCAGGCGCTTCTTATTCTTGGCAACTGCCTCTCGGTCATGCCGGAGCTGTCCTTTCGATACGACGCGATCATCTCCGATCCGCCATACGGCATCGGATACGACCCATCCAGTCCCACGGGGTCCAAATGGAAAGATGTGAAACGCATTGTCGGAGATTCCGTTCCATTTGATCCCGAGCATCTCTTGGGAGGGGTCCGCACGGTCGTGTTATTCGGCGCGAACAACTTTGCCAATCGGTTGCCGAACTCACGGCGCTGGTTCGTGTGGGACAAACGGCCCGGCATGAAGAGCATGTCCTTCTCGGATTGCGAATTGGCGTGGTGTTCAACCGATGGACCGGCGCGCATGATCCGCGTCGTATGGAGCGGAGTGAATCGTGGTGAGGAGCGCGGAGAGCATTGGCACCCGACGCAGAAGCCGATTGCCGTGATGCGCCAAATTATCGAGACCGTATCGAAGCCAGGCGATACGATCCTCGATCCCTATATGGGGTCGGGAACGACGGGGATTGCTGCTCTTCGGAGCGGACGACGTTTTATCGGGATTGAAATTGAGAAACGATGGTACAAAGCCGCAGAAACCCGGGTCCGACGCGATATGGGGAAGGACTGATACTGCTATCCACGTGGTCGGCTATTGCCAGGAATCACGACGACTGTCACGGCGCAAGTGAGAGGAAGACATGCGAATTTCGTGCGTTCTCAATCTCGGGCAACTTGCTTCGGAGAAACCAGATTTAATTGTGTTTCCAGAGGGGATTTCCCGGGCAGAACTGCACAATGCCGGTTCGGCATATTCGGATTCCATTGTTGTCGGAGCGTTCGACGAAAACCGACAAAGCCGTGGGCTTCTACTACATCGCGGACGAAGCTGGATTGATTATGTAAAAGTTGGAACAGACTATGGAACGAACGGAAGTGGTAACCTTCAGCAGAGACCAGTTTTTGAGCTAGGCGATGTGTGTGTTGGTGTATTGATTTGCATGGATGTCGATCACGTCGAATTTTCTAAAGCTGTTATTGGAAGGATCAAATCGAGCCATGCAGGAGTGAAGCTCATATGCGTTTCGGCAGACATGGGCCCGCACTGGTTCGACGGCGAGGCGTTTCTTGGACAGAAGTTCGAAGGCGTCCATGTGGTCTTGTGCAACCACACAAGAACTTACGGTGAAGTGCGCTGTAAGAGTTTTATAACTGACACACATTGTAAGAAGATCGCAACGCAGAAGCACGATGAAGCGCTCCACATTAAGCTACCCTACTCGATGGTTCCCAATGTCTGAGCACTGGTATCAAAAAAACCGGTTGCAGTTTCGTCAAAATGTTGCCGTACAATCACACTGGTAGTTGAAAATGGCAATTTTGTGATCCATCCGCCATTGGATTGACACTTTCGACGGCTTTGCTGGATTTGACGCCTGTTTTCGAACTTGGGCGAGTTGTCCAACAAGACATAGCATGTTGTGAATGCGAACATGTCTGCGCGCACACTAAATGCTCGATACGCGACACCGCCATAATCTTGAATACGAATTGAAAGCGGAGGGTGACATGATTCAACACGACTTGCTAAATACGTGACAGCAGTATGCGAATTACCCTCAGTTTATGCGGCGCGCGCTCGGACTTGCCGACAAGGAGATCATGCTAAACTTACGAGAAGAGTTAAATGTGATCGATACGAAAAAGCAGCGTTGCTGGATGCGAATCCAATCATGCTTGCATTGGATGGCATTGCCTCAGTGGCGAGGCAATCTTTCCACAACTGACGAGGTACCGATTTTCGGGGCAGAGGGTTAAGATGGATCCAACGATGAACAAGCGCTCCATCCTATGCATTACGGCAGGAGGCACGATCCTACAACGAGCCACCAGTTCGGGTATGGCTTGGTCTGTTTCCGCTGCGGACCTGATCAAGCAGTTTGAGACGAGCTTAAACATATCCTTCACGACTCTTTATACGGGTCTGGCGGCGAACTTCCGTTTGTCGGATGTACTCAAAATCGCACACGCCATACAAAACGATACGGAGCATGGTGGTTTTCTGATTACATTGGGAACCGATGTAATCGAAGAAGTGGCGTTTGCGTTAGATTATCTCCTTGATGATCCGCCTCCCGTGGTAATCGTAGGGGCGATGCGGCCAGCGGACGCCCTCGGCTACGACGGGGTTTCCAATTTACAGCAAGCCATTAGCCTGTTGGACGCTGATCACGAAGGTCCGTTGGGAATAGTTGTGTGCATTGGCGAGCAGATTCACTCGGCGCGACATGTATTCAAGCATGACAGCGAACACTTTACTGCATTCAGGTCGCACCCGGGCCCAATTGGAGATTTTCGAAACGGCCGGCCAATTATCAGATTCCGTACGGCAGCCAAGGACACGGCGCCAGGGATCCTTGGATACTTGAATGCCGATCTCCTTAACAACCTACGAGTTCCCATCCATACTCTCCATACGGATGCTTCGATTGAATTGGAATGGGCATCGCGGCAAGATGGAATTGTACTAGCTGGCATGGGAACTGGTTCGGTCCCCGATCAGATTCGAGAAGCGCTTGCACGGGAACAGACCAAGAGAATACCCATCGTAATCTCGACGCGTTGCCAAATAGGCAGTAATTACAACGATTGGCTGTATAAAAATAGTCTTGCGAAATACGAGGGCGTTGGCTTCTTGCTACGTGACTTTTTCGGCCTGAACGCTCTTCAGGCACGGATAAAACTTCATCTGGAACTTGCCGCTTATCGCGCGGGGGCCTCTCGCCTGCCGGTCTTGCGGTCGTTTAGCGTACCGACTTGAGTGACGAGTTACTAAGGGACATGGGGAGGGTCAGCCGGAGATGATAGAAGCACTCACCCAACTATTACAAAGGTTGCACGACACTTTCGGTTGGCTAATCTCAGTAATCCAGGCAGCCGGCTGGATATGGTCGTTGCTAGTAATCGGAGTGGGGGCAATTACCCCCTACCTGTTTTGGCGATCGGAGCGCTATAGCAATCGGTTCACGAAGGTTTTCTTCCCGCGTGACACACGGGAATTCTATATATATTTTGGCCAAGTTATCCGGAGGGCTCGAAAAAAAATCTATCACACAGGCGACGGATTCAATCTACGAAACCAACAAAGCAAGGCCAATTCGGACATTTTGGATCAAGCATTTGTCGCCGCATTGCGTCGCGGCGTTGTTGTCAAGCGCTTCCAAATCGTCAATTCCGCGACGATAAATTGGTTCGGTCGCCTACGCTACCTCAAAGAGAAGTATCCAAGGCAATTTCGAGTTTTCATTAACGAGTCTCACGATGGCATTGGAAGTTTTTGTGTTACCGATCCCGGCATGCGGCGCACCGTGTTTGAGCATCAGCTTTTGACTGGCCCGCAGCTAGCTCGCGGTACCGAGCCCCACGATTTCGCTTTCGTACATGGGCATCAGGCAAAGTCGGATCGGGCACAAAAACTGTTGGAATCAATTTTCGCGAATCCCAACACCGTGGAACTAAGTTTGCCCGATCTCGCTGTATTTCAAGAGCGACTGTGGGAAAAGCGATTTGCTGAGTTCCGTGCAGATCCGAAGTACATTATGATCGATCCTGAAATGGTTGAAGCTGTGTCACACAGCGGTGGAAAACCCGTTCCTTTTGACCGATCCCAGTTTCCTATCATGCCAGTCAATTAGGTTCTCTTGATAAAGGGATGTTCCACAAAGCGGCGAAGTGATTCAAGATTACCACTTAGAAGGGCGCAGCATTAATTCGCAGATTGATGAGTGATGCGGAGTGGGTATTTTTCGAGCCGTTCGCGGTTGCAACGGCTTCTTGAGCGGACGTGCTCAGACAGAGTGCGAAAGATTGTTTTACACTACCATGTGGAAACTTATGCCGCAGGTGAGATGATCGCGCCACATGCGCACAGACAAAATAAGATGACGTTAGCCGGGGCCATTCGCGGCAACCTCAAAGCCAATACGTCAAGAAATTGCCACAAAATGAGATAGTTCTTAAACAGCCTGCTAGTGACCCAGTGCGGTCATTTCGTTCCCTAAGGGTCGAGAACTCGGACAAACGACATAACTCTGACAGGCCACGTTCGGAACGGCTGATTCAAGGTACTGGCATGCCAATATTCGGTGAGCGAATAGAGGACCCAAATGAACCCACCTACCCAAGCGCACGCTATTGTTGCCGCCATCGACGTTAACGGCTCGCCGCGCGGTAAGGTGATCCCAATCCGCCATATGGACGGGCCACACACGCTGTCGACAACCCTATTCTTTTTTGGGCATCGTGACACGATTGCAGTAACTGACTATCTCGCCGCCGAGCCTGTTGCCCGCAAACTTCGTTACGTGGTTCGAGATCAAGGCCGCGAGGTTCCGTGGGGTGATGGCAAGAAGACTTGGTTCTATTTAGAGCTAGACAGCGCCGACACTTCATATTGCGATGGTCGAGCGTTAGTGCGAAAAATCGTCGACGGTCTGAATGCGGTCGGCATCGATCCGCACATTGGGCTAGAAATTGAGTTCCTTTTGTTGCCTGAATTGGGAGACAGCTTTCCGCTGTCGGCGTCACGGTCTTATGACGCGGCTCCTCATATGACCATTCAGCGCTTCATGGATTCGTGCTTGCGCTTTTGCGAAGAAGCTGGGATTGCCGTTGACTCCATTCACACAGAGCAGGGTCGCGGGATGATCGAACTCGTCTTGGAGCACGGGTCCCCACTCAAGATTGCCGACGACGCTGCAATGTTGCGTGTATTTCTCCCTAGAATCGCGGGTGACTTGGGACTAAAGGCTTTGTTCCAACCGTTCGCGGTCGTCGAGGGGATGGGAATAGGCTTCGGCTGTCATCACAATTTGAGCTTCTGGCGCCGCGATCACAATCTTCTAGTAGGGAACCAACTTGCCTTTTCGACTTTTGGGATGGCCCTAGTGCGGCGACTGGCAGAGAATGCTGCGGAGACGTGTGCAGTATTCCGCCCTTGGCCGGAGTCCTATGCACGTAACAATAGAAAGTTGTGGAGTCCCGATCGTGCGTCTGCGGGTGCTGATGATCACTTGGTGTCCGTCCGCTATTTGTTACAGCAAGGCCAGGATCGAGCGAGGATCGAACACCGCATTTCGGGAGTAGACGCGAATTGGCACTATACGACAGCATGCCTGCTACAAACAGCTCTGGATTGTGGAATAGCCGATCTTCCGAGCGAAGATGCAGCGGTCGAGGGCACCCCAACCTATGATTTTGGTCCCCTACCACCGACCCTGCAGGTTAGTGCAGAGCACTTTGCCACCAGTGAAACAGCTCACAGACTGTTTGGCCAAGCATTTCGAGCTCACCTTGTGAGGCTATTCAATGCTCGGTTATGACTCTGCCCTTTGGGATTCAATCGCTGAAGACTACGACAATCGAATCTTGGGCCCATTTGCGAGAGAAATGGTAACGGCGATGAGTGGTGAGGAGCCGCGGAACAAGCTTATTTCCGACCTACGCGCCTGGGGTTTCAAAAATACGCCCACGCCGCCGCTCTTCGACTTCGGATGCGGGCCTGGCAACCTACTTGAACATCTTGTCGGTACGTTCATAGACATTGTTGCTGCTGACGGAAGTCAGCGGGCGCTTGAAATTGCTCACCAGCGGAGTACCCAGCTTGGTCTCAAGATCAAAACAATCCTATGCGACCTGCGCGATTTCCATCCCAGCCAGCAATTTGAAGTGGTGGTCTCGGTTAACTCGTTATTGCCCCCTGCGCCCGAAGACGTACCTCGGTTGTTAAAGACAATAGCGCAAACACTCTCACCCACCGGACGCCTTTTCGCGATTATTCCGTCCTTTGAGAAGGTCGAAATGCAAATTGATTATATACGAACGCATATGCAGAAAATATTTGATGAATCATATGCCGAGCTGTTTGTTAACGAGTTCAAACGACACAGAAAAATTGACTTTGAAAAATTGATGTATGCGGACGATCTCATGCATCAGCAGAGATTTCATACACGCCAATCAATGGAAGATAATTTAAATGCCGCCGGCCTAGTGACCATCGGAAATTGGAACAAGATCTATTATCCTTGGCCGCTTGCGCGTGCACATAATTATGGATTTTTCCCACACCAAGAAGAGTTGTTCGACTGGTATTTCATCGCGCGGCGTAAGGAGACGCTGGACGCCGAAGCGGTTGTTGGGTGAACGATCGATGTTTGGTTGTGCTGATTTTTTGTGCTTCACCGTCCGCCTCTTCCTTACGGTCGGACTCAAAATCCCCTGGAGGAAGATCCTAGTGACAGGTCAGAAGGGAGCAGGATTGGCATTGTAATGCTGGACGGGGGCGCAGAGATGGCCTGCTGTAAGGCGATGACGCTGTGGAAGGAACTGTAGCGGATTCACGAGACGGCTCAATTGAAGATGGTCGACAGAAAACGACGATCGGTGGTTCTGGGGTATGGAAATCAGATGCCTCGATATTTTGCCTATGGCTCTAACATGGATGTGCGCCAACTGTCGCAACGTCTCGAACGGTCTTCGGCAAACTCATTGCGTGGCCTCCGAGTTCGTTTGCCCAACTATGAGCTGCTCTTCAACAAACTCGGCGAAGATGGCTCGGGAAAAGCCAATATCGCGAAGAGAGATGGTGCGATAGTTGAAGGAGCACTTTTCGAAGTTACTGCAGACGAATTAGAGAAGCTCGACCGTTACGAAGGTACTCCAACTGACTACCGACGGGTTCAGCTGCAGGTCCAGCTTCGTGGTATCTTTTGGAGCAAACTCACGATCGTCACCACATATATCGCCAACGAGAGCAAGCTGCGGACCGGTCTGAAGCCCACTTGTGCGTACTTGAATAAACTCCTCGCGGGGCGGCGCTTCCTCAGCATCTCCTACTATAAAAAGTTGAGAGGGGTCCCCTGCTACTGAACTACTGCTGAGTTCGAAGACACTGGCAGAAGGCCAAGCAGCCAATGCCTAAATCCCACCGTCACATCAGAGCGGCTCGCGTGGATTCGCGTAGTGGACGATGAGGAGCGTGGCGGCGGCGAAGAGCGCCATGTTCGGGAATTCGCCCTCCCAGGGCTTGCGCGTGCGCGGCAGGAGCCGCCTGATTTCGGGAAGGTATGTCGCAGTCATAGTCGCCACCTTATACCGCGTGTCGGCGGGCTGGCTCGTAAAGCAGGCGCGAATTTCTTTCCGCGAAAGGATGCGGATGGCAGCGCCGCTCATCGTCCCTGCTGATATGAGCGAGCGGCACAGGTTTCTAATGCGTCCGTGGCGCTTCGTTCCCGGCCCTGCAAACGCTTCCAGAACCAAGGTCGCCGGGCGGAACTGCTTGAGTAGAGCGTCGGCCCTTGCGAGGCAACGGGTATTCTTACGCTCGGCACCCTTCGTGTTCTTCGCGAGCGTGCAGACGCCGGAGTCAACCGGCGAGAGCGGGCCGTCGAAGACGATCCACCCAAATCCGTCGACGGAGGGGAATATCGCGAGGGCCGCGTTCGCATGCGGCAAGTCTTCAAACTTCATACAGTCGCGTTATCGTTCGCGGCACGGAGAGCGATTCCGTCGAGCAATTCGCGCTGCACGAGGGCGTCACGGTCCATGCGTGCCGCGAGCGCCTCGGCGGCTATCGCCGCGCGGGTAGTCACCCCAAGCTCTATCGACGCGTAGAGGGCGGGGAAGAGGCGCCGGGCCGGTTCGCCGAAGATGAATTCGGAGCCGATCAGAACATCGACGCTCGGGCGGCGGGTGAGCTTCTCGCATTTAGAAATAAGGCTCGCCGACAGACCGCCGAGAAGTGCAGCGAGTTCGGGTTGCGTGAGCGCCCACCGTCTGCGGTGTGTGCGCAGATACGAAGGATAAGGGAAGTGGTGCATATGGTTGCGGATGGCGGCGCGGCCCCGCGAAGGGTCGAGGAACATCGCGGGGCCACGCTCGCGGCCGCGATGGGCATCTTCTCAAAATGAGAGAATGCAAGAAAGACGGGTGTTCGTGACACCCAGTCCAGTTTTTTGACCGAGTGCGTTCTCTCCACCATACGAACAACACTACTCAGTGCGTTTATGAAAAATCCCTCGCGGCAGTCCAGAATCTCCGTCTACTGCTCGCCCGCTACGTCCCACATGCTCTGCGTATACAACACCATCACATTGATCAAAGAGCGGGTATGCTCTTCGTCGACCGATACATGCCGGGCGCGAGTACCGATGAGCGTGAAAAAGCGTATGAGAACCTTCGGTCCCTCGTCGCGCTACTCGTCGAAATCGATGAGCGAATAAGTCGCGAAAAGCGAACGCCGTGTGATTCGCATGAATCGTGCGAATGAGGTAGATTCACAATAGTCTGTATGAAGAAGTATTTTGCATACATTCGCGTCTCAACTGCCAAGCAAGGCGAACACGGCTCGTCGCTTCAAGAACAGCGAAGCGCAATCGAGATGTACGCTTCTCGAAATGCCCTCTCAGTCACCGAGTGGTTTGAGGAGCGGGAAACCGCCGCCAAGCAAGGCCGCTATATGTTCTCTCGAATGCTCAAGCAGCTTGAGCGCGGCGATGCCGACGGCTTGATCGTTCACAAGATCGACCGGAGCGCTCGCAACCTCAAAGACTGGGCGAATCTCGGCGACCTTATCGATCACGGCACTGACGTCCACTTCGCGCATGACAGCGTCGATCTCCGTTCTCGTGGGGGACGACTTTCAGCGGACATTCAAGCCGTGGTCGCCGCCGACTACATCCGTAATCTCAGGGACGAAGTGCGCAAGGGTTTCTATGGCCGCTTGAAACAAGGCTTGTATCCATTGCCCGCACCTATCGGATACATCGATATGGGAAAGGGGAAGTCAAAAGCGCTCGACCCTGTCCGTGCGCCGCTCGTCCGGCAGGCATTCGAATTGTACGCAGCTGGCACTATTGGATTGTGGGACCTGCGAACGGAAATGAAGAAGCGGGGCTTGTACACGAAAAGTGGGAAAGCCCTATCGCGTGCCTCGCTTTCATGGATACTCAACAATCCCTTCTATGTGGGTTTGATTCACATCAAACGGACCAACGAAACTTTCCAAGGCATCCATCCGCCGCTGATCGGGAAGACACTCTTTGATCGTGTGCAGGCGATCCTTCGCGGCAAAACGGTCCTTCGGAGTGTAAAGCATGATTTTGTGTTTCGCCGTCTCGTGCGGTGTGCGGTGTGCGGGCTGCACCTCACCGGTGAGCGCCAGAAGGGCCGTGTTTATTACCGCTGCCACAGCCGACAATGCATCGGCGCGAGCGTTCGCGAGAGCGATTTGGATGACTGCGTGCAGAGACAGCTGGAACTTCTTGTGTGCGACAGCCAAGAAATAACAGCGCTCCGTGAACTGGTCGAGGCATTGAAGGCGAATGCGGTCGAAGAGATGGCGAACGTACGCGCTTCAATTGAGATGCGAATCGCCAAGTGCGACGAGCGATTGGCGCGGCTCACAGACGCGTTGGTCGATGGCCTATTGGAGAAGGAGTTGTTCGAAACGCGCAAGTCAGCGGTATTGCACGAGCGGCGAGGGTTGTGGGATCAGTCGGCCGCGCTCGATATTTCCACGTTGCCGAGCAACCGAGCGTTCGAAAACCTCGAACTCGGAAATGCGGCTCATTCAAGCTACAAAATCGGGAACTTGCACGAACAGCGGGAATTGCTCACGCGGCTGACCTCGAACTTCGAGATTCATGGAAAAACCCCAGCAATTAGGCTGAAATCTCCGTTTCAAGAACTCGCAAATTGGCGAAAATCGCAGGATGGTGCGCCCGGCAGGATTCGAACCCACAATACTAGTTCCGAAGACTAGTGTGATAT
>CAZVGP010000007.1:15352-19724 GCA_964626715.1 uncultured Candidatus Saccharibacteria bacterium | reverse complement strand
TAGCGGAATCTCCCTGCAAGACGCACGGAGGCCGTTCGCTTTTTAGTTACACCGGATATGCCGACACTTGAACGAGGAAAACGATACGAATCGCTGGGGAACAATATCTCGCGCATCGCGTATGCGTACGGCTTCAGGGCGAATCCCGTTGCTATCTCGAAAAAAACCTTGAACGATGTCGCAGAGAACGCCGATGCGAAAACCGCAGCGGCGATGGCGCTCATGAACACGAACTCCGACGTAAAGCCGGGAACGCAAGCATGGGGGGTGGCGCGGCACCAGCGCGGCACGGTCATCGCATTCACCATCATGGCGACGCGTCAGGCGATCGCGCAGGCGATCGTCGTCAAGACCGCGCTCTCTATCGCAGAATTGTCCGGATACGCGGACCTTTCGGTCCTCATCTCCTCGGTCGGAGACCTTGAGTCGAGAAAGCGCTTCACGCGCGAGCTCACGAACTTTTTCCGGAAGCACCACGATGAGACCACGCCAGAGTTGCGACAGCTCGCCGCCCACAGTCCTGACATCGCATATCGCACGATGGTCGAAAAGAACGATCCTCTGCTTTCGCGCGCACCGCGCTCCATGGACTACCTCTCGGAATCCTCGAGAAAAAGCATGCTCGCCACGTTGTCCCTCTTTGAATCCATCGGCATTCCCTACGCGATGAATCCGCGCCTGGTCGCGGCCCCCGGCATACAATCGGAACTTCTCTTCGCGATTGAAGGAACGGATAAACGCGGCGAGCGGGTGAGGGTCGCGACCGGCGGTCGCTACGACGAGCACGTGAAGCACGTCCACAGCAAAGCGGAGAACGCGGTTGCCATATCTATCGAATTGCCTGAACGCGTCGAATGCGAGCCGATGGACGAGGCGCCGGTGTGCTTTGTCGTCCATGTGGGCGATGCGGCGAAGCTGAAAGCCTTTTCCGTGCTCGAAGCGCTCTGGAGAGCGCACGTGATCGTCGGGCAAGCGCTCATGGGGGAGAGCCTGCGTGAACAGATGATCGAGGGAGGACGCGCCAAAACGAAATACCTCGCCATCATCGGCCAGCGTGAGGCGCTGGACGGGACCGTCATCGTCCGGAATGCCCTTACCCAGATGCAAAGCACGATCCCGTTGGAGAAGCTGACCGGATACGTGGCGAAAGGGCATCAAAGTTAGCGGCCCCGGGCACAGTGCTCTTTTGTTGCAGGAATTTCCTTCCTGTGCTTAAATCTCCCGACATGGCAATCAACGTATCCGTCGTGAAGCACGGCAACGAAAGCTCGATGAGCCTCGTGCGCCGCTTCTCCAAGCGCGTACTCGGCGCCGGCATCGTACGGAGAGTCAAAGCAAACCGCTATAAACTGCGGGATCAATCGAAGACTAAGCGCCGCACATCGGCCCTCCGCCGCGTCGAAAAGCGTCTCAAAACAGAAGAGCGCGAACGCCTCGGCCTTATAGAACCGAAAGAGTTACGCGGACCGCGCTCGCACTCAAGATGAGCGTCACGATAACGAAACACAAAGGGCAATCGGAACACCGATTGCCCTTTGTGCGCATGACCCGGAAGATCCTCGGCGCGCGCTACGAACTCTCTGTCGCTTTCATCACGCCGAAGCGCATGAGAACACTGAACCGCCGCTACCGCGGGAAAGACGCGCCGACCGACATCCTCTCATTCGCACTCTCGAAACATTCCGGCGAATTGTATCTTTCTATGCCGGACGTCTCGCGGAAAGCCGCGCTCTTCGGGATGACGACGCGCGAGTACCTCGGCTACCTGTTTATCCACGGTCTCCTCCACTTGGAAGGACTCAAACATGGCCGTACAATGGAGGCGTTAGAACGGAAGCTCTGCCGCGCGTTTCGCCTTCCTGCACTGTCGTAGGAATCGGACGCCGGGTGCGTTCCGATATACAACCAATGGCTAAACCGCGCATCGCAGTGGGGATAGATGTCGGCACCTATCAGGTGCGCATCGTCATCGCCCGCGAAGTCTCCGAGCGCGCTTCGTCCTTCCCGAAGGTCATCGGCACGGGGTATGCGGAATCGAAAGGCCTTCGACATGGATACATCGTCAACGGCGAAGACGTCACGCGCGCCATCACAATCGCCGCCGCGCAGGCCGGGCGGCTCGCAGGCATACCAATCAAAACAGCGTTCCTTTCTATCGGCGGCATCGGGCTTGATGAGGTCCGGGGGCGCGGCGAAACGGTCATTGCACGCGCGGACGCGGAAGTCACCGATCTCGATGTCGAGAAAGCGATACGCCTATCGCAAGAAAATATCTCGGGCCGGCTTTTGAACCGCAAAATCCTCCACACTATCCCGCTTTCCTTCTCGATAGACGGAACGGAAGTCTGGGGACGCCCGCACGGCATGAAAGGGACGCGGCTTTCCGTCGAGACCCTGTTCGTGACGTGTCTTGAGCAGCACGTGAAGGATCTCATCGACGCGGTCGAAGCCGCCGACATCGCGGTTTCCGACACGATGGCGTCGCCCTTAGCCGGCTCCATCGTCACACTTTCAAACGCGGAGAAGAAAGCGGGGTGCGTCTTAGCAAACATCGGCGCCGAGACGGTCTCCATCGTCGTTTTCGACAACGGCATCCCGGTTTCGGTGAAAGTGTTCCGCATCGGCTCGATGGACATCACCAAAGACATCGCTTTGGGCCTCCGCATCTCGCTTGAAGAAGCAGAGCAGCTGAAGCTCGGCGCTATCGTGAGCGCGACGCATTCGAAGAAAAAGCTTGACGATATCCTTGCGGCGCGCCTCTCCGATATCTTCGATCTCATCGACGCGCATCTGAAAAAGCTCGGCAAGGACCGGCTCTTGCCCGCGGGCATCATCCTCTCGGGCGGCGGCTCCGGCATCGGGCCCGTGAAGGAGCTTGCGGAGTCGTCCCTGAAGCTTCACTCGAAAATCGCGTCGATGAACCTTCCGGCGGATGCCAAGATAAAAGACTCGTCGTGGGCCGTCGCGTACGGACTCACGATCTGGGGACTCACGGGTGATCTTGGCGGACGGCCGGTGAGAGACGAGGTTCTGGGAGATATTTCGGCTTCCTTCAAAAGATTCTTTGGGCAGTTTCTTCCCTAAAATGCTTTAAATCAGGAACCGATTCAGAAAAAAGTCAAACGTTGCCATCGGGCAACGTTTTCTCTATGATGAGGCAACTAATATAAATCTCTCAACTATGCCTCAAATTCACTCGGAGATGGAATCGGCAGCACGTATCAGGGTCGTCGGCGTCGGCGGCTCGGGGAAAAACGCCATTAACCACATGGTCAACTCCAAGGTGAAAGGAGTGGACTTCATCATCATCAACACCGACACGCAGGACCTCCAGCAATCCCTCGCGCGCACGAAAATACATATCGGCAAGAATCTGACGCGAGGCCTCGGCGCGGGCATGAACCCGGCAATCGGCAAGCGCGCCGCTGAAGAAACGCAATCAGAGATGCAGGACGCCTTGCGCGGCTCGGACATGGTTTTCATCGCGGGAGGCATGGGCGGCGGCACCTGCACGGGCGCGGCGCCGATCGTTGCGAGAATCGCGAAGGAATCTGGAGCGCTGACTGTCGCGGTCGTCACCAAGCCATTTTCATTCGAAGGCCAACAGCGGATGCGGCTTGCGGAACAGGGCCTCGAGGAACTCCGGAAAGAAGTTGATGCGTTGATCGTGATTCCGAATGACCGCTTGCTCGCGGTCGTTGACTCCACGACCACCGTGAAAAGCGCCTTCGCCATGTGCGACGAGGTCCTGCGGCAGGCTGTTGAAGGCGTCTCGGACCTCATCACGACCCCCGGCAACATCAATCTCGACTTCGCGGACATCAAGGCCATCATGGAAGATGCCGGTTCCGCCTTGATGGGTGTCGGGCTTTCGGCCGGTGAAAAGCGCGCCGAAGACGCGGCACGCCTCGCTATCAACTCTCCTCTTCTCGACATCTCCATAAACGGCGCGAAGGGCGTCCTGCTTTCTATCGCGGGAGGAGACGACCTTGGGCTTTTGGAAGTACAGGCCGCGGCGCAGATAGTCACGGAATCCATAGACAAGAATGCAAAAGTCATCTTCGGCACCTCGAAGGATGATCGCCTGCGCAAAGGCGAAGTCAGGGTGACGGTGATAGCGACGGGCTTCCCGGAGGAAGGGGGCCGCTCCGGAGTATCGCTCTTTCAGCTCGGCGGAAAGAAGGACAAGAAGGACGAGGAAACGGTCGGAAAAGTCTTTGCGGCGATGCCCCGCGGGGATGAAGAGGCCGTTATTGCCGGAAAAGGAGAACCAACGCCGAAGCCCGCAGACGAAGACGATGACTGGGGCGCCGTGCCGGCATTCCTCCGGCGCTCGAAGAAAAATTAAACATGGGAAATGAAGGTAAAGAAG
>CAZVGP010000007.1:0-15252 GCA_964626715.1 uncultured Candidatus Saccharibacteria bacterium | reverse complement strand
GGCATTCCTCCGGCGCTCGAAGAAAAATTAAACATGGGAAATGAAGGTAAAGAAGGCCAAGGGCAGACAACGCTGACGCGCGAAAACAAAGTGGGAGATCCGGTCATGTTTGAGAGAAAAAAAATTAAAGGTAAAAGAAAAGAGACGGTTTAAAGACGCAATAGGGAAAATCTTTTTCGAATTCAAACTTGTCGGATGGGAAAGAAACGGATGGAAGTTCATTCGCCACGAAGTATCAACTGTCATATAAGTAATAAGAACAAAGAAACTTCAAAGGTGTAGTTTTTGGCCGGCTCTGCCGGCTTTCTTTTTTGATGAGTATGTTATACACCCCATGAGATAATAAAATTTAGCTCTGTTCGTTTGTATTCAGTAACGTCCGGGATAAATCGCAGGTAAGATAATTTTGCGTAATCTGTCTCACGGGGTACACTGTCCGAACTGATTTCATATGTATCCCGTTGTAGAGTTTCGGCTTGCCGCTTTGCGGCGTAAATGCGACAATACACCTCTCAATGAAAGCGTGGTTCGGGCGAATACAAGGCATGTTACTCGCATTTACTAGCCGAAACTTCACAACAGGATGTACGACGTCGCGATAATCGGAGGCGGACCGGCGGGATCCGCCGCAGGCGTGTATGCCGCGCGGAAGCTCTTGAAGACCTTGCTCATCACCGAGTCGTTCGGCGGGCAAAGCATCGTTTCCGCTGAAGTCCAAAACTGGATAGGCACGGAAAAAGTGACTGGCGAGGAGCTTGCGAAGATGCTCGAAGGGCACGTGCGCGCGTACGCGGGGAACGTCGTCGACATCGTCAAAGGAGAGCGCGTCGAGCGCATCGTGGCGTCTACCGGAGAGCATTTCACCCTCGAAACAAAAAGCGGGAAATCGTTCGATGCGAAGACCGTGCTTATCACCTCCGGCGGCGATCGGAAGAAACTTGATGCTCCCGGAGCGAAAGAGTTCGACCAGAAAGGCTTGACCTACTGCGCGTCCTGCGATGGCCCTCTGTTTTCTGGCATGGATGTCGCAGTCGTGGGCGGCGGCAACGCCGGATTCGAGACGGCAGCCCAGCTCCTTGCCTACACAAAAAGCGTCACACTGCTGCAGCGAGGACCTGCCTACACTGCGGACCCGGTTACCATAGAGAAAGTCCTCGCTCACCCCAACATGCGTGGCGTTCTCAATGCCGAGATCCTTGAAGTCGTGGGCGAAAAGTTCGTGAAGGGCATCCGCTACAAAGACAAGACGACCGGAAAGGAAACCGCGCTTGCCGTTTCGGGCATTTTTGTCGAGATCGGCCTCATGGCCTCGACCGGCTTCGCCGAAGGCCTCGTCGAGATGGACCAGTACAAGCGCATCATCATCGACCCCACTACTCAACTGACATCGCGCCGTGGTATCTGGGCCGCGGGCGATTGCACGAACGGCCTCTACCACCAGAACAACATCGCCGCAGGCGACGCAGTGAGAGCGATCGAGGACATCTTTATCTACTTGAGCACGAAATAATTTCACTATGTCTCGGATACTCGTTTCAGGCTCTCTGGCCTATGACCGCATCATGGATTTTCCGGGCCTTTTCAAAGATCGCATCCTTCCGGATAAGGTGCATGCCTTGAGCATCAGTTTCTTGGTCGAAAACGTACAAGAGTCTTTCGGAGGCACAGCGGGTAATATTGCGTACACACTTGCGCTCTTGAAAGAAGAACCGATTATCATCGCGAGAGCGGGAAACGATTTCGAGCCCTATGCGCGCTGGCTTGCCGAACACGGCATTAACATATCCCCTATAGAAATCGATGCCAGCGAGCGCACTGCTTTTGCAACAATCATAACTGATCAGGAAGATAACCAAATCACAGCGTTTTACCGGGGAGCTATGGGAAATCCGTATGTCAAGGAGATTCCGGATGCAGCGCTCGCTATCATTGCAGCAGGAAATATGAGTGCGGTACAGACGCTGCCAGCAATGATGCGTTCCCGACAAATCCCTTTTATATTCGACCCGGGACAGACGACGCCATCGCTGAGCATGGAAGACCTGGAAAATGGCATTGAAGAAGCTAAAGCCCTGATGGTCAACGACTATGAACTCGAGTTGATCGTAAGAAAAACCGGATGGAGCGAGGAGGAGATTTTGAAACATGCTGAAATCCTCGTCGTGACCGTGGGAGAGAAAGGTTCGCGCGTGAGGACAGGGGAAAAAACGTTCGCCATCCCTGCCGCGAAACCGAAAGCTGTCGTTGACCCCACCGGAGCGGGAGACGCATACCGCGCAGGCTTTGTCGCGGGACTCATGAGAGAGTTGCCGCTTGAAACGTGCGGAAAACTTGCAGCGGTCGTCGCTTGTTATACTGTCGAAACCGAGGGCACGCAGACGCATCATTTCACCATCCCCGAGCTGAAAATCCGCTACAAACAAAACTTTAATGAAGCACTGCCTCTATGAGCGATATAAAAGATAAACACCTCGCCTCCGAAGGCAAAAAAAGAATCGAGTGGGCGGAGCGCGACATGCCGGTTTTGCGGCAGATACGCGTCGAATTCGAAAAAACGAAACCCTTGTCGGGCCTCAAGTTTTCTGCATGCCTGCATGTGACCGCGGAAACCGCAAACCTCATGCGTACGCTCAAAGCCGGAGGCGCGGATGTTCTCCTCGCCGCTTCGAATCCCCTCTCGACGCAGGACGATGCCGCGGCGAGCCTCGTCGAGGACTTCGGCATACCGGTTTTCGCCGTCCACGGCGAAAACCGGCAGAAATTCTTCTCGCACATCGAAGCGGCAATTGCGCACAAGCCAGTCATCACGATGGATGATGGAGCGGATCTCATAACGACCATCCACGAGAAACATCCCGAGATGGTAAAACAAATCATGGGGAGCATGGAAGAAACAACTACGGGAGTGATTCGCCTTCGTGCCATGGCGAAAGAAGGCGCTCTCAAGATTCCGGTCGTGGCCGTGAACGATGCGAAGACGAAAAACCTCTTTGACAATCGCTACGGCACGGGGCAGTCAACGCTGGACGGCATCATCCGCGCGACAGACGCCTTGATTGCCGGTAAAACGGTCGTGGTCCTCGGCTACGGCTGGTGTGGGAAGGGCTTCGCGATGCGCGCGCGGGGCATGGGTGCCTCTGTCGTCGTCACGGAAGTCGATTCGATAAAAGCGCTCGAGGCCGTCATGGACGGCTTCATGGTGATGCCGATGTATGAGGCGGCAAAAATCGGGGATGTGTTCTGTACCTTGACCGGCGACATCAATGTCATCGACAAAGAACACTTCCCGCTCATGAAAGACGGGGCAATCCTCTGCAATTCAGGACACTTCGACGTTGAGATAAATCTCAAAGCGCTTGAGAAGATGTCCAAGAAAATCACAAAAGGCGTGCGAAAAAACGTCGACGAATATGTCGTCTCCGGCAAGAAGCTCTATCTCTTGGCTGAAGGCCGCCTAGTCAATCTTGCGGCGGCAGAGGGGCATCCCGCGTCAGTCATGGACATGAGTTTTGCAACGCAGGCGCTCGCCTCGGCGTGGGTTGTCGTGAACAAGGAAAAATTGGAGCCGAGAGTGTACGACATCGATCCCGCAATTGAAAAACGTGTTGCCGACATGAAGCTCGCGTCCATGGGAGTCGGGATAGACACGCTCACTCCCGAGCAGAAAAAATACCTCGAATCATGGCGAGAAGGAACATGAGAGCCCCGACGCCTTGGTCGGGGCCCCGACTGAAACGTCGGGGCTGGAAAGAAGGAACCTAATCGAATGTGAGGATCATCGGCAGGTGGTCCGACGCGACGCAATCGGGAGGGACATCGAGTGTTCCGACCGTAATGCCATGTGAAACGAAAGTATAGTCAGCGAAGTTCTGCTGCACAGACGTGCCGTAGTAACGAGAAATTGTGCTCCGCGTCGTTTTGATGTCCGAGGCCGTGATGAGATTGCGCAACACAGCATCAATCATCCCGATGCTCTTCGTCTGCGGCATGAGATTGAAATCGCCGCAGAGAATCACCTCTCCTTTCTCCTTTTTCACAAAATCAACGATGCGCTGTGATTGCTCGAGGCGCGCCGGGGTGTCGAGCTTGTCGCCGGGAAACGGGGTGCCATAAAAATTCAATACGGTGAGCCTGCTGCCACGAAACGGGATCCGCACATAGATGAAATTCGTCGGCATGCCAGTCCAATCGTCATACCGAGCCCCGTTGCGTTCTCCGTAGGTAACAACATCCCCCGCAGAAGAAACGGGTACGTGCTTCCGAACAAACGTTGCGGGGCCGACGCTGATGTCAAAGTCAACCCTCCCGGCGGCGACAAAATGCTCCTGCATAGGAAAAAAGTGCGGCAAAAAATCGGGGAGCCGCTCTGCAAGCTCTTGGAGAATATGCACGCGCGTGCCTCCGCGTTCTATGATATCGGTCCTTGAAGAACTGAAAACCTCCTGGAAGCAGAAAACGTCCGTATCGCTTCGTTCCTTCGCGATAAAATCAAAAAGGGCCTCATGCGCGTGCCCGCCCCAGATATTCAAAGAAACAAGCTTCATGGGAACTAGCCGTCAATCAAAACGGGCACGCTCTTCCGGATAGGCTTCTACCGCAAGCGCCAGAGACATGGCCGCAATCGAGAGATCCCTAAAAACCACATCAAAGCCTGCGAAATTGAAAAATACGATAACGCACAGAAGAAGGGTGGCGAGTGCGGAAGGGACGAATATCCTCTTCCCTGACAGGATCCAGAGAGCGATCACTACTTCGAGAAGCCCGAATCCGTGCAACAGCACGGATTCGGGTATCGGAAGATGCTGTATGAAGTCGGGAAAATAGCTGAACCAGGAAATGGGGTCTCTCAGAGCCGCATACGGCGGGTAGAGAAAGGCAAACCCAACGCCGACGCGAAGGATAAGGTGTGGCCAGCTTCCAGATTTCACGAGAGCTTACGGCGTGACGATCACGGTCCCTCCCATTCCGCTATCCATGTGGTTGTGATAACCCCACGTGCCCACCTTTCCAAATGTAAAGGTATAGCGTGTTCCCGCTGCACACTCATCAAATGCCGTGCCAGCGGTGTCGGGGCAATGCTGGTTTTTTGTCGTGCCACTATATCCCTCGTGCGTGGGATGCGGGTTCGAAGCGATCCACATCGGCGAAGAGCGCTGATTGACCCACGTAACAATTTGACCCTGCTTCACCGTGACGGTCGAGGGCGAAAATCCAGAATCTGCGTATGTCACAGTAACCTCCGAGCTGGATGGTTGAACCGTATCGCCGGTAGTATTGGTAGTGCTGGTTACCGGCGCTGGCGATGTATTCGAATTCGAGGAGCTGTTGTGATTTAAAAGGTACCAGCCGCCAAGAAATACGACGAGAATAAGGATGAGAATAACGATTGTTTTTGTGCTCATATGATGAGGGTTCTACAATTAATAAATATACCTTTCATCATACTACACGATGAGAGATGCAATGTACGTCTCTTGCTCCGTACCACTTTCCCTTTGGTGAACCGCATCGGGGCGATCCTCGAACTCGCGCCAAGCAACTCATGGATATTATACTTGCTGTTGGCCAAAAGGATAAAAAGACGGTCGTCTTGAAACGGACTGCGTGAGGCGTGGTGTGCTATACTGTGGGCATGCAAAAAACAAAGGCACAGAGCGCTTCCCTTCGTGACGTTCTCAACGAAATCCGCGCTCTTCGCCGGGAGGTGTCTGCACTCATGCCACTTGAGACCATAGGCGGATACGCGCATCCGAAACGCATCATAGCTTCATACAAGCGAGCGCTTGCCGTCCATCCTCGGTATGCGGGCCATACGGACCGCTGAATTTGAGAGAGCGCTGAAGAAATTATCTGGGAGTGTCCGACGTCTCTGCCGGGTACAAGAAGCGCATCTGATAGCGGACTGGCGCGATCCGCGCCTCCACATTAAAAAGCTTCACGGCCTCGATGGCGTCTACTCATTTCGCGTTACCCGTTCATACCGAGCGCTGTTCTACTTCGATGCTGACGGAAACATCATCCTCTTCGAAATCGATAATCGGAAGGACGTATATCGGTAAGGCGACAATTTCTTGTCTTTGACAAAATCCATGACCCCACCGGGACGCTTCGCTATCTCACCTTTTGGAAACCCATGGTTTTCCAACGCTCGCTTCACTCGCTGCCTTCCTCCACGGGAAAACGAACGTTTTCCCGACCTCTTTCTTGTTCGATTCCCGGTAGTGAATATAAAAAATCCCGATTTTGAATCGGGATTTTTATATTCATGAACCACGTCGGGGCGATCCTCGAACTTGGGCTAAGCAACTTCTCGATATTTTACTTGCTGTTGCCCAGGGGGAAAGAAAAGAGGCCATTCCGCTGAAGCAAGCCGCATGAAGCGTGTCCACGAACTATCACTTGCCGCTTTCGGATCAGCATTGTGGTGGCTCATCGAACACCTTCTCGACAAGGGCATCGGGCACCTCATGCTACACTTCCTCAGCCCGCCGATTCTATGAAGGTGCAAAATTATGGCCCGGAATAGTATTTACGTTTTCATCGACGCCTCAAACTTATGGGAGACACAAAAAGCGAAAGGCCGTTTCTTTGACTACGCAAAATTGCGCGATTTTCTGATCAGAAAGCATAGCGGAACTGAAATCCGAGTCTTCTACTACACCGCATATCCAGCTGAGGGCACTCGCTCATACTCACTCGATGGGAAACACAAGTTCTTCACCTTCCTCAAGAAGGGGCTTGGCTTTACGGTTCGCAAGAAGGAGCTCAAGCGCATTGCCGTCACAACCCCTGAAGGGGAAGCCATCGAAGAAAAAGGAAATATGGACGTCGAAATGACGATCGATGTGATGCACCATTTGCGCAATTACGATACGGCGATATTTTTTTCTGGTGATTCCGACTTTCTCGCGCTCGTAACGTACCTCCGCCGTGGGGGCAAAAAAGTATTCGTATATTCCTCCCGCAACAACGTTTCAGAGGAATTGCGAACAGGTTCTGACGGCTATACTGACGTGCTTCGCATCGAAGAAAATATATGGGGAAGAGAGCTGCAGCACCGCCCAAAATAGAAACAACCCTCCTCGCGGAGGGTTGCCCTTGGATGTAAAGCCCTTCCGGTTCAATGGTGGAACCAGAAGACCTATCCAATATAGCAATCATTGGATGAGAATTCAATGGCCTGGAGATTTTCCAACGATAGGTAATGCATAAGATTAGAACTGCGCCTCATTGAAGCCATTTTGTTGTCAAGACGTACTCTGTTGCCGCAGTGGCAACATTTGTGAACCGCGTGCTAGCGCTCCTCGAACTCGCGCCAAGCAGCTCCTAGATATTGTACTTGCTGTTGACAGGGAGGAAAGAAAGACAGCCGCTCTAAAACGAGCGGCATCAGCACATTCCATATGTCGTCAGCAGTATTCTTGATACAATTGCTCCCAGTGTATGCAGAAGGATTTCTACCGGTGGAATGAGAAGAAAAAGCAGATTGATACGGGTGGGCTGAATAAGCTCTACCACGAGCGCCAACTGTGGTGGTGTTCGCTTGGAGTCAATGTCGGTTTTGAACAAGACGGAGGAGGAGCTGATTATCAGCGTCCGGTGCTCATCCTTCGTGGCATGAGTAGGAACACCTGCTACGTCGCACCTCTCTCAACCTCTGGGAAGCGCCACCCGCTTCGTCTTCCCATCGGGCGTGTCGAAGATAAGGAAGCGGTCGCGCTTCTATCCCAAATACGGCTCATTGATACCAAGCGCCTCGTGAACAAGATCGGGTTTCTCGACCAAGAGATATTCGCACGCGTAAAAAAAGCCGCCAAAGATTTGCTTTGACGGCTTACCTGTTCTCCCCCCGAAGGGGGCGAGCCCGAAGGCACTTGTACTACCAGTATACCTGTGGACTCTGAAAGGTCAATGAACGTGCGGATGGACAACGCACGCGCATAGGGTGCGACGGCAAAGTACGGCTTAATTACAAGGCCGTGTCCGGGTCATACGTCCCTCGATATCCTCGCCTACGGATTCTCAATCGCGCTGCATAGGCCACGGTCCAGGACCTGGGGATCAAAAATCTTTACGGCGTAGTTTTGATCCGCGCGCTCTGCACAAAAGAGCAACGGATAATTGAGATTCCCGCAGGTGTTGCGAATGAGGTTCGTGTCCTTCCCACGCGGCGGGTGGAGTTGAAAATTCGTCGAGATGATCGCGCCTTTGTCTCGTTCCCGATACCACGCTTTGCACATACGGCGAAAAAGAGGATCGAGACGTGGTCTCACGCACCAAATTCTGCATCGATGCGTCCCATCTTGCTTGACGTCCCAGAGCACCAGAAACAGATAAGGAATAGAATCGAGGGATTCGAGCTTTCCTGCATGTTTGGCCTTGGTTCCGGCCTTGATCACTCCATTGAAGCGTGGGGTGTCAATTGCTTCCCACGTGTTAGCGGCTTTGACATCCGAGCCGTCGTCAAGGTCAGCGCCCTTTTTCCGCTTCAAGCCGCCTATGCCTGTTAAGGTGCTTACGATAATTTGGGACCAACCACGTGAATCCACAGGTACGGGGTGGCCCGTTTTCCGGGCGACCTCGACAGCGGAATAGAATGACTCGTAGTGTTGATCGAGGAGGACTAATACCGACTCAACCTCGTTCGGCACATCGGCGTTCATATTCTCGCACCAGCTCCGAAGGTTTCACTCCGAACCCGCCGGCAAGCGCTAGGAGGCTGGCGAACGAAAGAGCTGTAATCCCACGTTCAATTTCGCTGATATGGGTCCTGCTCAAACCGGATAGGGCAGCGAGACCTTCCTGTGACAATTGTCTGCGTTCGCGCTCTTCGCGGATCAACCGCCCCAGAAGCTCTTGGTCCACGGGCATAGCTCAACTTGGCAACTGGCGCGATTCGTAACTACAATCTATAGACATCAGAACAGATTGTTATCTAATATTGATTAGGGCAAAGCGCGAGGCTCCGTTGACCGACCTATTTGGCGATGCATACGCCTCCATTTATGAGGCCCTCAATGAAGTGCGGGAAGTTTTCCACCGCGAGGGGCGCATCAGCGATTCGAACGCCAAACTCGACGAGACTGTAAAACTATTATCGTTGCACTTTGCAGCGCACACGGGTCGATTGTCGGCTGCCAAATATCAGGCGTTGGTGGATAAGAAGACGTTTTCCGTCGAGCGGCTAAATCGAGCGTTTATCGAGATCGCGAGCCGTGCCCCATTCTTGACCGCAGAAGGTCAATCAATCTTCGGTGTTCGTCCGGAGACGGCGTTTGAAGCGAAAGATGAGAATGTTGCATTCGAGCTATTTCGTGCTGCGGGACACGCTCTTAGAGCTCAAGCCAACGAAAATGTCTCACTCGACGTTTTGAATGAGGCATTCGGACATCATGTCCGCGACAATTTTCGTGGCCACATCGAAGATGCGCAGTACATGACCCCGCCAGAAGTCATTGACTTCATGGTGTCACTTGCGGCCGAGGAGGTACTCGGTGCGGGGCCGTGGCTCGTTGATCACGACTTCACAATGATGGACCCATCCTGTGGTGTCGGCTCTTTCATCACTGCATGGCGGAAGGAATACGAGCGTAGGCGGCTGGGCGTTCCGACGATCCCGCCATTGCTCGCGATTGGGCAGGATAAGGTTGAGCGAATGGCTCGATTATCGGCCATGAACCTCATATTCGCGCAGAACAAGACAGATCGGATTCTTGTTGGAAATTCGCTTATGGATGGATCAGCGCTCGATAAGTTCAACGGATGCGTTGACCTGATTCTCACTAATCCCCCCTTCGGTGCGAAGTTTCCTGTTTCTATGATCCAAGCGAAGAGCCAGTCGAGTACGCCCTTCTTTGCGAAGACAGCATTCACGCAGCGGACAATTGATTCTGAACTCTTGTTTATCGACCGCTACCTCACACTCCTTCGACCTGGCGGATACTGTCTAGCGGTAATGCCCGACGGTGTAGTCTCGGCAAAGGGAACCGCCGCAATTGTTCGCCAACACTTGACCCGTTCGGCACGAATTGTGGCGATCACAGAACTGCCACCTGTGACCTTTGCACAGGCTGGCACGCGGACAAAAACAGCTGTCTTAATGTTCCAGAAGCGGGCCGAAGACGTAGTGCGTCGGGCACCAATTTTCTTCGGCGAAGCTACGGACATTGGATTTGAAGTTTCGAAGCGAAAGGGCGTTCCGATAAAGAGGCAGGCCGGAACAAATCAACTCCCTGAGATACTAAACTCATTTCGAACAAAAAAACCGCGCAAAGCGGATTGTGAGACTAACCTCGTCGCCGTGTGGCAACACGTCGATCCCATGCGGTTAGAAGCATGGACACCCCGGCAATTCGCGTCCAACAGCAAGCAAGTCGCGGACAGTGTCGGCGGCAGAATTTCTATCCCTCGTATGCTTAAGGATTTGGTTGAGACACCTAACCGTCGCAGACCACAGGCTTACCGCGACGGCTTTTCGTACATCAGCGTTCTGCACGTGATCGGGGAGGGACTTCTCGATATTGCGAGCGTGAAGAGTTATCGACCGATCACGCCGGGATTGCCCGTGACACCTGGTGAAGTAATCATTTCCCGCATCAATCCACATATCCCGAGGGTGCTTGTTGTACCTAATCTTGGATGCCCGCTCCTGTGCTCGTCAGAGTTCGAGATTTTGAAGCCGAAAGATGGAGTGTCGCCTTACGGATTAGCGTACTTGCTGATGTCGCCGATTGTGCAGAATCAAATACTGGCTCTGACGGCTGGAACGTCCGCATCCCATAGTCGCGTCAAACCAGAACGGTTGTACGATATCCAACTGCCTTGGCCCACTGATGATGGGCACCTCGACTTTACTCGTGCAGTAAGTGAATACCAGCGCGCATCGGAGTCACTGATTGCCTCGATGGTGGCAATTTCAAAATTGCGGAGGGAAGCTCTTTCGTCCAGCTTCTGTGGGATCGCTGATTTGCGCATGAAAAATCAGTGACGGCAGGGCTGCAAGTGCCGTTTCTTGATTTGTCTGATTTTGTCGACGATGAGAAAGAGCGCCGGTCACATCAATGAATGCAGATCGTACAATTGAAAACACACGCCGATGAGACAGACGTCCTTGCCGGGCGGGCAACTTTGCAGGCCATGCATGGCAACTGTTGCCCGAGTATGTTTCTAAAATGGTGGGCATTCCCCGATTTCGCGAGCGGGCTAACAAACCGCCCGTATTCCGCCTTGAGCCGAGACAAAGAGCAGGTTTAGAATTGTCTCATAGTGCCCGTGTGAGTACCACTCCAATTCGGGCCCCTCTATGAAGTTGCTACTCCGCCGCAGCGAACGTTCAAGTGCGCTTGGCAAGCTCATCTTCGTGCTCGATGTACGTGCCGAGCTTTCCCCGGAAGAACTGGCATGGATAGACAAATACAAGTTCGGTAACACGTGTCTCTACGTGAAGAAGCCTCTTCCGGATGTAGACCATAAGACGCTGGCAGGTCTCGGCACTATCTTATTGCACCACGCTCTAAACATAACTGTGAGTGTCAATGATCTCAAAAATGGAAAACGGATTGAATGCAAAGACATCATGGAGATGCTTGCCGCCGAAGTGCAAATCAAAGAAGCAGCACAGACATTTGGAAACGTCTTACGCGCGGCCTCGCAATTCGGTGGCGAGGAAGTTATTCCGATCTGAAGTATGGCGACCAATAACCTTTTCAGCCTTTTCAGTGGCGGTACCAAGAACCGCGAGCTCAAAGAGACGCATGCATCATGGGAGCGGGTCGAGCGGGAGTGGCACGCCTCTCCCCTTGCTACCATTGACGCTGCCGATTTTGCGGATTCAGTCGTGCGCGATGCGGTGCATGACACGGGGCGCGTTCTCGCGCAGCCGATCATTGCCGCATTGTGCGAAACAACCGATGAGCTTATCAGAGCCGAGGCAGTAACCGAGCTTGAGGTTATCTGGCCCGTCATAGAACGGGACATCGAAGCTGCAATTCAGTTTCGCCGCATGATTGCGCGCCGTTCCCAATGGGCGACCGGCTTCGAGCGCATGCGTGCGTCGTGGGGTAAGCAACTGGGCTCGGCGTATCAAGAGTTGGTAAAGGCGTTGCCAGAAGTCTGCTTTGGCACGTGGGAGGATAAAACGGATGCCTTTGATGTGCCGCTCATTGATCTTCTCGACAACCCCGCTGCGGTTGTCGAACGCCTAATAAATTTCCCGTTCAGCGACGAAGCACTTACGCTGAACCTCTTTGAAGAGCTGCGGGCGGTTCTTCGCTCAAACATCTTGGCTGCGTCAGGAATCTCCTCGCTAGAAAATATCCGGAGCGAACCGAAAATCGTTCCTCCGACGACACAACACGGAAAGAGCGCGCGAGAACTCGCCGATTTGTACCTTGCAGGCACACCGTTCGCACAACTCATGGAAGTCCCCGTTCCCTTCGCGGTCCCAGATGAGGTGCGCTTCGAACATTGTCACGTGATCGGCGGCACCGGACATGGCAAGACGCAGCTGCTTCAAAAGATGATCCACACGGACCTTCTCGCTGCTCAATCAGAGCGCCGGTCGGTTGTCGTGATAGACAGCCAGGGTGATTTGATAGCAAAACTTTCTCATCTGGAGCTTTTCTCGCCCCACGTTCCCGGTGGCCTTGGCGATCGGCTCATGCTCATCGATCCCTCGGATATCACGCATCCCGTGGCTCTCAACCTCTTCGACGCCCATCTTGATCGACTTAAAGACTATGACCCTGTTGACCGCGAACGTGTGCTCAATGGCGTTGTTGAATTGTACGAGAAATTCTTCGACGCACTTCTGGGGGCCGAACTGACGCAACGACAGGACGTTGTCTTCCGATACCTCGCCCGGTTGATGATCACAATTCCCGGAGCAACCATTCAGACTCTCATGAGCCTTATGCAAGACGGTCGCGAGTTCAAACCGCACATGGAGAAGCTCGAAGGATCGGCCAGGCGCTTTTTCGAGACAGAATTCTTCAATCCATCTTTCGCTGCAACAAAGGGGCAGATTCTCAAGCGCCTGTGGGGCGTACTCTCAACTCCGGCCTTCGAGCGGATGTTTTCTCAGCCCGAGAATAAGATTGACCTCTTCGCGGCGCTTAACGAGGGCAAGATCATCCTCGTGAACACGGCAAAGGACCTACTCAAGGAGGAAGGCAGCCAGATTTTCGGACGCTTTTTCATTGCGATGCTTGCGCAAGCTGCGCTTGAGCGGTCAACGCTCCGAGCTGAAAAGAGGACGCCGACGTTCGTCTATGTGGATGAGGCACACGAGTATTTTGATGATGGCATAGAGACGATTTTGAACCAGGCGCGGAAGTTCAATGTGGGCATAACGATTGTCCACCAGACTCTTGACCAACTCTCCGTACGCCTCCGCGCAGCGCTTTTGTCCAATACCAGCATGAAATGCGTCGGAGGGGTCTCCGCGAAAGATTCCCGAGCGCTCGCAGAGGAGCTTCACACGACGCCAGAGTTCATCGATGGAATGCGCAGGAGAGGGCCGCGCACCGAGTTTGCTGTTTGGGTAAAGCACGTTACGCCGCACGCCGTGCGTATGTCAGTGCCACTTGGCTTTCTTGAAAGGCAGTACACACTCGACGAGGAGGATTACGACCTTCTTCTCGAAACTAACCGTCAACGATATTGCGGAACGCTTGAAACGACTCCGGAGCTTGCCCTTCCGTCGAGGGACATCGCGTTCGCCGACAGGGATACGCGGTTTGAGACTCCCATCGTGTCTCAAGTGCCCGAGCCGCCATCACGACCTAATCAAGACGTCGCGCGATCGCCCGAATTTCGCACGGAGCAAGAACCACGTGGGCCACGCACCTCCCCCGCCCGCGATCCGGGTAAGGGCGGACCCAAGCACAGATATCTGCAATCCCTCGTCAAAGAACTTGCCGAGCAGCAAGGTTTGCGAGCAACTATCGAAGCGCCGCTGCCAACAGGCGGTCAGGTGGACGTTCTTATCGAACGAGAGGGTGTGATTGCAGCGGTAGAGATTTCGGTCACGACACCCGTCGAACATGAGCGCGAGAATCTGAGAAAGTGCCTTGGCGAAGGATACAAACGCATCGCGGTTGTTCTCGCGAAGTCCAAGACCGTCCAGACGAGTTACCGGACTGCGCTTCTTGAGGCTGTATCCGAGGCCGATCGCGAGCGCGTGACCCTACTCACCCCCGAGGAGCTGCCCGACTTCATTGCCTCCCTCGCGCCGCCGCCAGAACCTTCCGAGCGCGTTGTAAAGGGGTACCGCGTGCGAGGATCACTCACGTCAGCGTCGCCCGAAGAGGCTCGGGCACGCCGCGAAGCGGTCACTCGCCTGATCGCGAAGTCGCTCATCATGCAAAAGGAAGAGCCGGGCTAGGCGCGCACTATCCTCGCAAATTGGCAATGAGGCGCAGACGAAATGGCGTGGCGCGATGACAATCGCCGCCGGTCAAACAGCGAGCAATACCTGACTGTCACCCGCGCGGCTTTGGCGCATCCGGTTTCTCGGAACCGGAAGGGCTATTGGCAGCGGCGACCGGCGCAGGGCCGGGCAAGAGCTTCAAATCATATTCCTTCCGCATGACCCGCAGTTGCGCGATGATAAAGGCTCGGATGATTTCCGAATGGCTATCGCCCTCCACCTTCAAAGCAACTAGCTGATCCAATTGATACCTCGCGCCAGCCGGGAGCGTTGTCCACAGCTGGTTGTTTTTCTTACCTTTTTTCCGCGCGCCCTTTTTGGGCATTCGACCCCACGTACTCAACTTTTATAGTGTCTTTCGGGTAAAGATACTTGAACTCGATACAGGGCTGGAGTCTGATTCGACCGTGCGCGAATCGGTCGGTCCGAAGCGCTAAATCTGGGCGGGTGACGATGTTCCACCTACTAACCATAGAAAGCGGGGCGGTGGGCGGCGCGTTTTGGCGGTCCGTTTTTCTGCGTTCAAAAGACGCTGGACTCTTGTGGGTGTTTGCTGCTTTTTCCCGGTCCCGGCGCACCTGCCACCAGCTTGATCCATATACTAAACTCTAGCGGGGCGAGGGGACGATGCGGTCTGGAGCTGCAACGGCGCAAAAGACAATGACTGGCTCGAATATGAAGGCGGTCGCACACCACGACCACTACAGAGACGCTGGCGTCGATACCGACGAAGCGGACGCTGGTCTACAGCGCCTGATAAAGCGCATCGAGCAAACATGGCCGCCAAGAGGTGCTGGAATGGGAGCTGTCCAGCTGCCCATCGG